>CAYOUO010000153.1:0-13204 GCA_964407155.1 uncultured Hyphomicrobiales bacterium
CTGCGCGACATCACGCACGATCGCCGCCGCTTTCATGTTGGCATCGAAGTTTGCGCCCGAATACCGCGGGTCGCGGTGGCGGAAGTCCGTCGCCGGATATTCCTCGGCGCGTTTCACCGTACCGGGGAGAAAGCCGCGGCCGAGCGGCGAGAACGGAACGAGGCCGATGCCGAGCTCATGCAGCACGGGAATGACATCGGCCTCGAGATTGCGCTCCCACAGCGAATATTCGCTTTGCACGGCGGTCACCGGCTGGACGGCGTGGGCGCGGCGCAGGTTGGCGACGCCGACCTCCGACAGGCCGAAATGGCGCACCTTGCCCGCGGCGATGAGGTCGCGGACGGTGCCGGCGACATCCTCCATCGGCACCGCCGGGTCGACGCGGTGCTGATAGAGCAGATCGACGTGGTCGGTCTTCAGACGCCGCAGCGATCCTTCCAGCGCGCGGCGGATGCTCTCGGGCCGGCTGTCGACGGTGCCCGGCACCTGCCGGCCGTTTTCAAACCTGAACCCGAACTTGGTGGCGAGCGTGATCCGGTCGCGCCGGCCGACGAGTACGCGCCCGATCAGCTCCTCGTTGGTGTACGGGCCATAAACCTCAGCCGTGTCCCAGAAGGTGCAGTCGAGCTCGATGGCGCGGTGGAGCGTGGCAATGGATTCCTTCTCGTCGGCCGGGCCGTATGCCTGGCTCATGCCCATGCAGCCCAGCCCGATGGCGGGTACTTCCAGACTGCCAAGCTTGCGTCTCGGTAGTGGCACTGCGCGGCTCCATGGTATTGGGGTGTCGGGTCTACATGGCGTTGCCGGCGCGGGTGTCCAGACCCGTGCCGGAGTGGAGAAACAATGGGCAGCCGTCAAACCGGACCGCGAGGTGGGCTCGCCAGGGCCATCGCCGCGTCATGCGCCGGCGCGTGGCTCGTGCTTGCCGTCACCGCAGCGAACGCGGGCGGCGGCTGGGACGCGACCTGGCACGGCGGGTTCGACAACGGCGGCGATGGGGTCCAGGTCGTGATCACCGGCGGCCACGTCATCGGCTTTTATTACCACGGAGACTACATCGACACGGACGACGGCGTGGCGGAGGCGGGCGGTTCGATCAGGTTTCACTGGAGCGGCGGCGAAGGAGTGCTGAGCGGCAGCGACGGCAAGCGGCAACTGGCGATCCACGAGCCGGGCAGGGCGGACCGCGTGATACCCCTCAGCGAGGACCAGTGACGCGCAATCCGCGAAACTTTCCGCTTGTGGCCGGGCGCGCTCCTGCCCACATGGCGTTTCTGTCTGCGTTTCCACGGAGCCGAGTTCCGCCGTCATGAATGCCATCGAGGTCAGCCATCTCACGCGCGTCTTCGGTGAGATGAAGGCCGTGGACGACATCAGCTTCACGGTGGGCGAGGGCGAGATCTTCGCGTTTCTCGGCCCCAACGGCGCCGGCAAATCGACCACCATCAAGATGCTGACCACACTGCTGCAGCCGAGCGACGGCACGATCCGCGTGGCCGGCCACGACCCCGTGACTGATCCGGACGCGGTGCGGCGGGCGTTCGGCATCGTGTTCCAGGACCCGGCGGTCGACGACGAGCTCACCGCCTGGGAGAACATGGAATTCCACGGGGTGCTCTACGGCGTGCCGAAGGCGGAACGGCGGAAGCGCATCGACGAGCTGCTGACTTTCGTCGAGCTTTACGACCGCCGCGACAGCCAGGTGAAGGAATTTTCCGGCGGCATGCGCCGGCGGCTCGAGATCGCGCGCGGCCTGCTGCACACGCCCAAGGTGATCTTTCTCGACGAGCCGACGCTCGGCCTCGATCCGCAGACGCGCAACCACATGTGGAGCTACCTGCAGGAGCTGAACCGCAGCAACCGCACCACGGTGTTCTTCTCGACGCACTACATGGAAGAGGCGGAGCGGGTGGCGCAGCGCATCGCCATCATCGACCACGGCAAGATCGTGGCGATGGGCACGGCGGCGACGCTCCGCGAGGAGACCGGGACGGAGACGCTGGAAGGCGCCTTCCTCGCATTGACGGGGCGCACGATCCGCGAAGAAGAAGGATCGTCGGCGGACCGGATGCGGACCATGATGCGCATGCGGCGGGGGCGGTGAGCACGATGTGGCCGGCAATCTCCATCATGTGGCTGCGGCAGATGAAGCGCTTTTCGCGTTCGCGCGCCCGCGTGATCGCCTCGCTCGCCCAGCCGCTGCTCTTTCTCGTGACGTTTGGCTTCGGGTTCAGCGCGATCTTCCGGCAGGCGGGCGCCGGCAACTACATCGACTTCCTCGCGCCGGGGATCGTGGCGATGGCGATCGTGTTCTCGTCGGTGTTCTCCGGCATCGAGGTGATGTGGGACCGCCAGTTCGGCTTCCTCAAGGAAACGCTGGTGGCGCCGGTCTCCCGCGTTTCGCTCATGCTCGGGCGCACGCTCGGCGGCGCGACGGTGGCGCTGATCCAGGGTTGCCTGGTGCTGATCGTGACGCTGATCATCGGCTTCCGCCCGGCGTCATGGCTGGCGCTGATCCCGGCGCTCGTCGTGATGGCGCTGGTCTCGGTGATCTTCACCGCGTTCGGCACGGCGATGGGCGCGCGGCTCCGCGACATGCAGGGCTTCCAGCTCATCATGAACTTCATCATCATGCCGGTGTTCTTCCTGTCCGGCGCGCTGTTCCCGCTGCAGGGGCTGCCGACGGCGATGTACTGGGTGGTGCGCATCGACCCGCTTTCCTACGGCGTTGACGCCATGCGCGACCTGCTCATCCATGCGGGGCATTTCGGCCTCGGTGTCGACGTCGCGGTTCTGGTCGTGGTCGCGGCGGCGCTGCTCTCGGCGGGGGCATACCTGTTCAAGACCATCGAGGCCTGAGCCGGCAGAGCCCCGCGCGGATGTGAGCGGCGTCACACTGGACCTTTCCGGCACCGCCGGGCGTTTTCTATAATCGGATGGGCGCCCGAGAGCCGGGGAGATTTTCCATGCAATCGCTGTTTCGCGTGCTGCTTGTGGCGGCGACCGCCGGCGTGTGGGCCGGGCCGGCGATGGCCGCCGGCTGCCACAAGGAAGCGACCTTCGAGGCGTGGCTCGACGGCGTGCGGGCCGATGCACGGGCGGCGGGCGATTCCGAGCGGGCAATCGACGAGGCGCTCGACGGGGTGAGTTTCGACCCGGCGATCGTGAAGAAAGACCGCGCGCAGGGCGTGTTCACGCAGGACTTCCTCCAGTTCTCCGACCGTATGGTTGCGGCCTATCGCATCACCGAAGGGAGGGCACGGATCGCCAAGCTGGCCGATGTGTTCCAGCGCATCGAGAAGACCTATGGCGTGCCGCCGCCGGTGCTGACCGCGTTCTGGGCGCTGGAGACCGACTTCGGCGCCTTCAACGGCGACGGGCCGACGCTGACCTCGCTGGCGACGCTGGGCTACGACTGCCGGCGCCCCGACCTTTTCCGGCGGCAGTTGCTGGCGGCCATCAAGATCATCGACCGCGGCGATCTTTCCGCCAGCCAGATGCGCGGACCCTGGGCGGGCGAGCTTGGACAGCTTCAGTTCATTCCCGAGCGCTACCTCAATTTCGGCGTCGACTTCGACGGCGACGGCAAGGTCGACCTGCTGCACTCGGCGCCGGACGCGCTGGCCTCGGCGGCGAACTACATCAAGAGCCTCGGCTGGCACGCGGGCGAGCCGTGGCTGCAGGAGGTGCGGGTGCCATCCTCGCTGCCATGGGAGAAAGCCGATCTCGCGATCAAGCTGCCGCTCACGCAATGGTCGGCATGGGGGGTGACACTGCCGGGCGGCAAGCCGCTGCCGGCGAAGGGACCGGACGCCTCGCTATTCCTGCCGATGGGGCGGAACGGACCGGCGTTCCTCGCGTATCCCAACTTCGACGTCTATCTCCAGTGGAACAACTCGCTCGTCTATTCGACGACCACCGCCTATCTGGCCACGCGGATCGCGGGCGCGCCAGCGGTTGCGCGTGGGACGATCGGCGATGACAAGCTGAGCGTGGCGGAGGTGCGGCAGGTGCAGACGCTGCTGGCCGCGAAGGGCTATGCCATCGGCAATGCGGATGGCATCATCGGCGCCTCGACGCGGGAGGCGGTGAAGGCCGAGCAGCTCAAGGTCGGGCTGCCGGCGGATTCCTATCCCTCGCGCGATCTGCTGCAGAAGCTGAGCGGAGGGGCGTGACGGCAGCGGACCGCCGCCACGCGAAGCTTGCAGGGCTCGCTAGCGCAGCGAGATCGCCATGCCGTTCAGATCGACGTTGACGATGAGGCCGCGCTGCTTGCCCGAGAGGGTGAGCACCGCACCGTTGGCGTTCTGCAGGATGATGACGCCGTGGCCGCGGCCGGCAGCGGCACCGGCGCTCGCCGCGCCATAGACGCCGGCGATGTCGCGCGGGCTGTGGATGTGGCTGACGGTGCCCGTGAAGTAGGTCTCGGCCGCACCGAAGGTGATGCCGTAGCTCAGACCGCCGACGGTGAAGGGATAGCTGCGGCCATGGAAGGACAGCGTGCCGCTGCCGCCCGAGCCGCCGATCACGAAGCCGGCCTTGACGACCTTGAAGGCAACGCTGCCGCCGTCGGCATGGGCAAGCGAGGTGGCCCCGGCGAAGGCCATAATGGCCACAGCGGCCGCGCGAAGTGCAGAAATGAACCGCATAGGTGAAGTCCTCCTGTTGGATGGAATACTGAAATTGTCGGCTCGCGACCGAGGCCGGTCAAGGCGACGGGACGCACGCATGTGAAGAAGGCCACTCCCGGCCGGAAATCAAGTCAGAACTCAAGGTTTTTGCGGGCGAACCTGGGGTGAAGCCTTGGGCGCGTCGGCTGCCGGCGGCGCCGGATTCGCCGCAGCAGGCGCCGGGGCAGGGCGGATGCCGACGCTGATCTGGGCAATGCGCCAGGCCCCCGCTTCGAAACGGAACGTGAGGTCGAAGATGACCTGCTGCGGACTGGTCGGAAAATGGCCCACCAAGCGCAGGGTGCCGTTGGTGCTGAGCTGTGGTTTTTGGTCCAGAACAGGGTCGAAAATGACCGCCGGCGCCAGATTGATGCGCTTTTGCCGAAAATCGGCGAAACGGGCGGCAAGATCCGCGGCCGTGTTCGCGACCTGCAACTCGTTGGCGCCGAGATCGCGCAGGACCGTGTAGTTCCCGGTGACGTTGGCGTCGTGGAGGGCGATGATCGTTCCGCGGATCAGCGTGCTGATCGTCGCGCCGTCGACCTTCTGCGGCGATTCCGGAGGAGGCGGTGGCGCCGGCTGCGCGGCGGACGCGAGGTCGGCACCGGCAACCGCAAGCAGTGCCGGAAGGATGACGATAGCGCAAAGCCAGAATTGCCACGTCCGCCGCGGGGTTCGCGACGGACGCGGGATGTCACCGGGACGGCAATCGCTTACCAGGCCCACACGCCTCCGACGCGGCCACCGACCAGTCCGGACTGACTGACGGCGAGACCGCCGGTGACGCTGAAGTTGTCGGTCACGTGACCACCGATGTTGCCGGCGATCGCCCAGCCGCCTTCCCACATGCCGATATTGAGGCCGGCCGCCATCTTCTTGTTGTCGGGCACCCAGAAGCCGCTCATCGCCATAGCCAGCGCGACGCCGTCGCTGTTCTTGCCGATCTGGTTGTAGAGGCCCGGATCGGAGGCAAGATTACCAGAGGCGTCGGTGGTTACCAGCCCGAGCTGGCCGGACTGCGCGGCGGTGCTTGCGGGCGAGGTGAGGCCCGGCATCGTGTAGGTATTGTATTGCGTGCCGAACACCTGCTGGCCGGCACGAGAGGCCGTAGCACCCGCACCGAAGGCGGCCGAGCCCGGCGCAGTGGCACTGGCGCCGTCGCCGACGGCGGTGGCGTAGTAGCCGGCCGTGGCGCCCGGGCCGTTGGCGGTACCGCCCGAGTAGGCGAACGAGCTGTCGCCCGTCGCGGTGGCGTCGTAGCCGTAAGCGACCGCATTCTCGCCGACTGCGGTCATCTGGTAGCCGATCGCCGCCGAGTCATGGCCGACGGCCGTGGTCGAGTAGCCCGCCGCGTAGGCGCTCTGGCCCATCGCGGTGGTGCCGTACCCGAACGCGGTGGCATCCTGGCCGACGGCGGTGGAGTCGGTGAACACTGCGGTCGCGCTCTGGCCGAGCGCCGTCGAGTTGGTACCGTAGGCGCCGGCGTCCTGACCGTCGGCGGTCGACCGGTAACCGAATGCCGAGGAGTCCTGGCCAGTGGCTGTCGCATAGGCGTTGGTCGCCAGGGCGCTCTGGCCGATGGCGCTCGACTTGTAGCCCGACGCATCGGCGCTGTCGCCGAGCGCGGTTGCATCGGTGTTGGTCGCGGTCGCGCTCTCGCCGAGGGCGGTGGTGTTGTGGGCGGTCGCCTCGGCGTTGTGGCCGATGGCGATGGTGCCTTCTTGGGTCGCGAGCGAAGCCTGACCGACCGCGATCGTGTTGTCGGCGGTGGCGCTGGCGCCATTGGTATTGCCGCCGCCGATGGCGACCGAGAATGCGCCGGTCGCGTTTGCCGCGGCCGCCGTGCCGCCGCCGCCGCCGATCGCCGTCGCGCCCTGCTGGTTGGCGAGCGCGTAGTAGCCGAGCGAGGTCGAGTCGAGGCCGGAGGCGGTCGACTCGGAGCCGAGCGAGGTGGCATGCGCGCCGGTCGCCGCGCTGTCCTCGCCGAACGCGGAGCTCAGATTCTGCGTGGCCTGGGAGTAGGCGCCGACCGAAGTCGACTCGTTGCCCGAGGCATTCGAGTGGGTGCCATATGCGGCGGAGTTCGTGCCCGTGGCCGACGAATTGCTGCCGGTCGTGGTCGCGTCGCTGGCGTTGCCGGTGGTGGCGTTCTCGCCGACCGCGATGTCCCGCGTGCCGTTGATGACGACACCGTTGCCGCTCGCGATGTTGCGGTCGCCCGTGATCGAGCCGAAGTTGCCGGTGAGCTGGTTGTAGCTGCCGGTGACGGTGCTGCCGTCGCCGGTGACGTTGTTGTAGCTGCCGGTGACGGTGTTCGGATCGCCGGCGACGAAGTTGTTGCTGCCGTCAACCGTGTGGCCGACGCCGAGAACCGTGTTCTCTCCGCCAGTCACGGTGATGCCGTTGCCGAGGATCGAATTGGAGCCGTCGGCGTTGGTCGTCACGTTGCCTGTGCCGACGATCGCGTCCTTCGCACCGTTGGCGGTCGACTGGTAGCCGTCGACCGTGGAGGAATCGCCGAGCGCATTCGTCTGGCTGCCGGTGGCGGTGGCGCCCCAGCCGCTCGCCTTCGCGAGATAGCCGGAGGCGGTCGTGTCGCCGTTGCTGGCGGACGCCTGTCCGCCGATCGCGGTCGAATGCTGCTGTGATGCGCTCGCGCCGCCGCCGATGGCGGTCGCATAGCCGTTGGCGCCGCCGTTGGCGCTGGCATCGGGCCCGATGGCAGTCGTCTCCTTGCCGGCGCTGCTGGCATTGGCGCCAATCGCAACGCCCTTGTCGTTGGCGACGCTCGAGCTGTCGCCGATGGCGACGGCCTGATCGACGGACCCGTTCGCGCCGAGCGTGGTGTTCTCGCCGATGGCAACGCTGTCGGTCGCGGTGACGTGGTTATCGTCTCCGCCGACAAAGTTTCCGTTGCCGGTGACGTGATTGAGGTTGCCGACGACGGCATTCGAATCCGCGTCGTGCTGCGGGTCGCTCGCGCTCGGGGCTATCACGTTCCCGTCGCCCAGCACCTTGTTGTTGTTGCTGTTGTTGGTGCCGTTGCCGATGGAGTTGTTGCTGCCGATGATCGAGTTACTGACGCCCTTGATCGGAGTCGCTTGCGTTCCGTTGTTGTTGCCTAAAACCTGATTGCTAGGGCCGACCACGTAATTGGGATCGCCGATCACCTGGTTGCTGTTACCAGTGACGCTGTTTGCATTGCCGCCCACAAAGTTGTCGCTGCCAGCGATCGTCTGCGATGTGCCGAGAGCAACGTTCTGCGTGCCGCCTCCGGACACGCCGAGATTGTTGCCGACCAGGGTGTTGTTGCCGCCGGTGCCGCTGTTGTTCAGGTAGCCGACAACAGTGTCGTTGACTCCGCCGGCCGTGGATGAAAAGCCCACGGAGGTGGCATAAGTCGCGTTTGCATGTGCGTTCCAGCCGAAGGCGCTGGCGCCGGCGAAGTTGGCCGACGAGTTCTGACCGAAGGCAGACGAATAGTCGCCATTGGCCTGCGAGAATTCGCCGAATGCCGACGCGTTCCGTCCCTCGGCCTGCGATCCCTGACCAAAAGCGGAGCTATAGTCGCCGGTGGCCTGCGAGGCCTCGCCGAAGGCCGACGAAGCGGCGCCGCTGGCGGTCGCCCCCTGGCCGAACGCCGATGCGTTACCGCCATTTACGGTGGACGTGGCGTGCGCGTCGTTTCCGCAAGCCGTGTTGTTGTATTGGCCGGCGTCGTTTTCGCCGCTGGCGCCGCTACATTCGAACGCCCAGGCGGAGCCGGATCCCAGAAAAGCGACTGAACCGAATGCGGCCGCAGCCACCAAAATGCGGAGCTTGTACTCGCCCATACTGACCCCCAAACGCAACGCTACGCTTACAAATGCGGTCAAGAGCGCCCTGATACAGCCAACCGGGCGTGGACCGAGTTTTCCCCAACTCCGCCCGACAATCCACTGTTATTAACAAATGGTAACTCTTTTCGCTCGCATTGCGACAAATCTGCAACCCTTGCGGTGTAAACGAGCGATTCGTCCTGGCTGCGGTTGCACGGCTTCAGGCTCGCGCCCGGAGGAGTCCGGGCGCGCCTGGCGATCCTGGAACTGCAGGCGTTGGGCTATTCGCCGACCTCGAGGGGAACGCCGACGCGGGCGGCTTCACGGACGATGAGGTCGGCAACTTCAGCCTCGGTCATTCCGCTCTCGGGAAATTCGTGCGCCAGCTGCTGGGCGAGCAGGGTGCTGCGCACGATGTCGCCGCTGCGCTGATAGCCTTCGATTTTCGCCTGCAAATTGGCGATCAACTGGTTCAGGTTTTTCATTGATCGGTCTCCGCGACCGCTGCCCGCCACGAGGGAACACTTGGCGAGGATTGTGGTTCGAACAAGACGCGCCGGTCACGGTCAGGCGACCGGCGAGCTCCTTGCGGATGAAGTCATTGCGCTTCCGGCGACAAGCCATCTGCGATTGACGCCATCCATTGAAAGTCGTGGCGGGCGATGGAGATGACCATGCGAATTGCACTTTCCTTCGCCGCCCTTGCGGCATCCGGTCTGGTGTCCGTCGCCGTCGCTGCGGCAAGCGACCAGAATCCGCTATTGACCGGCAAGGCAGCCTTCGGCGGCGCCACGGACAGCGCGCCCGGCGTGCGCCGGCTCATCCGCCCGCAGGATCTGCCGGCGCCATACGCCAGCAAGCTTGCCACGAACGGGCCGGCCGCAGCGCCCATGCCGGCCGCGCCCACGATGCATCTGCCGCCGGGCTTCACTGCACGCATGATCGCGCATGGATTTCGCCAGCCGCGCGTGATCCGCATGGCGCCCAATGGCGATCTCTTCGTCGCCGACAGCGGGGCCAACGAGATTCACGTGCTGCACTTTGCGAGCAGCGCCGACAAGCCGACCGACACGGTTTTCGCCAGCGGGCTCAACCAGCCCTACGGCATCGCGTTCTATCCGTCCGGTGCCAGCCCGCAGTGGGTGTACGTCGCCAACACCGACAGCGTCGTTCGCTATCCCTACCGGAGCGGCGACACCAAGGCGGCGGGCGCGCCGCAGACGATCGTGCCGGATCTGCCGAGCGGCTATCACTGGACGCGGGACATCGTCTTCGTCGATGGCGACAGTCGCATGCTGGTCTCGGTCGGCTCCAACTCCAACATCGCCGACGACGTGAAGGGATTGCCGGAGGGCGGCATCGCCGCCTGGGCCGCCGGTCATGCTCTCGGCGCGATGTGGGGGCCGGAGAGCGATCGCGCGGACGTGCTGTCGTTCACGCCGGACGGCGGCGACCGGCAGGTCTTCGCGACGGGGCTGCGCAACTGCTCCGGTCTCGCCGTGCAGCCGGGCACGGGCGCACCCTGGTGCGTCACCAACGAACGCGATCAGCTCGGCGACAACCTGCCGCCGGATTTCGCGACGCATCTTGAGAAAGGAGCGTTCTACGGCTGGCCGTGGTTCTACATCGGCAACCGCGAAGACCCGCGCGCGCCGCTCAAGGATCAGCGCCCCGACCTCGCCGGCAAGGTGACGACGCCGGACGTGCTGATCCAGGCGCACTCGGCGCCGCTGGGCATCGCCTTTTATCAGGGGACGATGTTTCCGGCCGAATACCGGGGAAGTGCCTTCGTGACCCTGCACGGCTCGTGGAACCGGGGTGCCCGCACCGGCTACAAGGTGGTGCGGCTCGTCTTTCGCGACGGGAAGCCGACCGGCGAATATGACGACTTCCTCACCGGCTTCGCAGTGTCGGCAAACGCGGTCTGGGGCCGCCCGGTCGGGGTCGCGGCGGGGAAGGACGGCTCGCTGTTCGTGACGGAGGACGGCAGCGGCACCATCTGGCAGGTGACCTACGCCGGAAGCCCTGCGGAGGCGGGAAAATAGCCTTTCGCGGTGCCGGTGCTTCCGGGAACCAAAAGTGCGCCGCACTCGTTTTTGCCTGGGCATCTTCTCGCAAGCCGGGAAGGCGGGTGGCGTCCCGTGAGGGAAGGCGCACCCAACCACGGAGAGCGACACATGGCACAGAACACCAGATGGCCCGACGAACGGACGCATCGCGCCGACAACAGCGGTGCGACCATCATGGCGGTGATCGCCGTCATCATTCTCGTCGGCCTCGTCTATCTCGCGACGCACGGACTGAGCACGTCGCCGAATGGCGCGCCGCTGCCCGCGTCGCCGATGAATGCACCTTCGGCCGTCGCACCCAATCCGGCTCCGCCGACACCGGCGGCGCCGACCGCTCCAGCGGCTCCGCCCACGGCGGCTCCCGCTCCGGCCCCGGCGCAGACATCGCCGTAAGGACCGCATTGAGAGCTGAACTGGAAAAGGCCCTGCCTCGGCGGGGCCTTTTCTTTTTGCCCGACGCCGGTGACGACCGGCGCGGCGATCAGCGGAAGAAGATGACGTAGACGACGATGTACGCGATCACCAGGCCGGCGATGCTGAGGAGCAGCACGCGCCGCACGTTGTGATGCGTAACGCCCTGGCGCGCCTCGTTCGGCTCCAGGACGGGGGCTCGTCCATCGGGCGGAGAGGGACGGGGGCGGGGATCTTCGTCCGTCCGGCTGTCGTAGTCTGGTGAGCGGCTGGTGGTCATGTTCTGCGCTCCTTCTCGTCGTGAATGGAGTTCACCTGGACTTGCCGGCTTCATCGATATTCCGCAGGTTTCGGGCGATCTGTTCGATCGGGGCGTCGAGCGCCAGCTCTTCGGTGTCGCGATCGACGGCCTCGGCGATGCCCAGCCGGCGGCTCAACTTCTGCAGCACCTGCAGGATCTCGGTCGATTCCTGCTCCGCGAGCAGATTGATCTGCAGCGCGAGGTGATTGCGAAGATCGGCGCGACGGCTCATGCGGTTCTGCCGAATGAGCACGAACGACGTCAGGATGAGCGAGACCATCGCGAGCGCGACGGCCAGCAGCGGAAAGGGATAGGGATCGAAGGCGGCGATGTTGAGATTGAGCGCCACCCACAGTGCGCAGCACACGATCGCGGCGAGCACGAACCAGATGGTGCCGGCGAAGAAGCCGATGGCCTCGGCAACGCGGGCGCCCAGCCTCTGCTCCTCCTCCGTTTCTCCCTCGAGGCGGATGATGCGCTCGACGTTGGTTTCGCTGATCGCCGGCTGAGGCATTCTCGCTCCCCTTCGATGCGGCGGGCCTCCCTGTTAACCGCAGACCGCGGTGCGGAGTTCCGCGCCGTCCCCTCGCGTCGAACGAGACGGGAACCCGGAGCGCGAGATCGCGTTACGGCAGGTGCGACGGCGGAAGAGGAGACGACCATGACCACCCTCGACATTCTTCCGGAAGCAGGCGGCCTTCCGCAGAGAAGCGACCGGACCGATGGAGAACTGGCCGATCACGTCGAAACGTACGGCGGTTTCCTTCATCTGATCCGCTGGATCGCCCTGCACCTCCTCATCGATGTGGCCGGCGTCATCGCCCTGATCGAAAAGGACATTTTCCTCGGCGTGTTGCTGATCGCATGCGGGACCCTTCTGCTGATCTGGACCATCCTGACGGCCCGGCGGGCCGCGGCTTCGGCCCGCGCCACTGTGGACGAGGTTCCCGCGACGTAGGCGTTTTGACGCCCCTTCTGCCGCACTGCGGCCAAAACCGTGGGGAACTTGTGGCGAGATTGCGAATTGGGATGACATCGCCCCCAGAGACGGGAGACGTGTCATGCGCCTTGTGCCGACCGGAAGCCACGCTCTCACCGATTATCTGGCGGGGGCTTTGCTGATCGCCGTTCCCTTTCTTCTCGACTGGATGCGCGGGCTGACGGTGCCCCTGGTCATCGCGGGCGCCGCGCTCATCGCCTACAGCTCGCTCACCGACTACGAACTGGGCATCCGACCCCTCATCGGCATGCGATTGCACCTGTGGCTGGACGGCGCCGTGGGAGCCATCTTGCTTTGTCTGCCCGTCATTTTCCGGATCGACGCCTTCTCGCCGCTCCTCATGATCGCAGGCATCATGCTGGTCTTGCCGCTGACGACCGAACTGGAGCCATCGGCGGTGCCCGTCGCCCGCCGTGGGCGAGCTCACGCCCGGCCGCGCCGACCTCACAGCGAGTGATTCCGGCCTCGGCGGCAGCCCGGAACAATCCAACGAGCGGACCGTTCTCCCGACGTGGGTCGGGCGAGAACGGGTCTCGATCATGCGAGCACGGTTTCATACCGACACCGCAGTGCGCCTTGCGCTCGCGGATAACCAGTTCGAAGCGGTGCGCCTCTACGTCATCCGCGGGCGCCGCCTGAAAGTGCTGTCGGGCGAGGATCTGCGCAGCGTGTTCATTCATGCGATCAGAGAATGGGCGCGGACACCGATGGGGCTGGAACCACGCCTTCTCGCCGCCGACGCCGCGTCGGAATACATGCTGCGCGGGCAGGAACCGCCGTATGCGCTAGTGGTGACGCAGACCGAAAGCATTCTCGCCGCCCTGGTCGAAGCATTCGAACGCGGAGAACGCGAAGCGGATGACGCTGCGCCAGCGCTGTCGCCGCGGGAACTCAACTAGGCACGAGAGGAATTCCCGGAGCGCGCTCGAAGGAGC
>CAYOUO010000154.1:0-3630 GCA_964407155.1 uncultured Hyphomicrobiales bacterium
GCCGCGCTGTCAGCATCGCATGCTCCGCCGTCAGCGCCGCCAGCATGCGCTCGCTCTCGCCGAGGGCGTCCTCGGCCTCGTTCTTGCGCGCTTCCGCTGCGCGCTCCCGCTCGGCGTCGCTGGCGGCGAGGGTGCGCAGCCCGGTTTCCTCGACGTCGAGCCGCGACAGGATCGCAGCGTTGTCGGCGATCATGCGCTGTTCGCGGGCGATGTCCTCGTCCAACTGGACAAGCCGACGCGCCAGCTCCTCCAGCCGTGTCGTCACGCGCTGTTCTTCCTGGTCGAGCTGCTCGCCGGCGAGCTTCAGCCGCTGGAGCGCCGCACCGGCGCGCGCTGCTTCGGTGCGCAGGTCCGGCAGCGTGGCTGCGGCTTCTGCCTGCTCGCGTGCAGCAACGGCCTGTTGTTCCGTCTCGCGCGCGGCGGTCGCCTCGGCTTCCGCCAGCGTTGCGCGCGTCTCTTCCATGGCGGCGCCGGCGGCCTGCCAGCGCAGGTACAGCACCGTCGCCTCCGCCTTGCGGATCTCGCCGGACAGGTTGCGGTAGCGGGTCGCCTGCCGCGCCTGGCGCTTCAGCGCCTCGACCTGCTGCTCGATCTCGGCGATCACGTCGTCGAGCCGCGACAGGTTCTGCTCGGCCGCCTTGAGGCGGAGGTCTGCCTCGTGGCGCCGGTTATGCAGGCCGGCGATGCCCGCCGCTTCCTCGAGCAGGGACCGGCGGTCGGTGGGCTTGGCGGCGATGAGTTCGCCGATCCGCCCCTGGCCGACGATCGCCGGCGAGTGCGCGCCTGTCGAGGCATCGGCGAACAGGAGCTGCACGTCGCGCGCGCGCACGTCGCGTCCGTTGATGCGGTAGACCGAGCCCGCCTCGCGTTCGATGCGCCGGGTGATCTCGATCTGCTCGGCGTCGTTGAAGGCAACCGGCGCGGTGCGATCGGTATTGTCCACCCCGAGCGATACCTCGGCGGTGTTGCGGGCGGGCCGGTTGCCGCTGCCCTGGAAGATCACGTCGTCCATGCCCGATGCGCGCATGGCCTTGTACGAGCTTTCGCCCATTACCCAGCGCAGCGCCTCGACGAGGTTGGACTTGCCGCAGCCGTTTGGCCCGACCACGCCCGTCAGGCCGGGCTCGATCGCAAGCTCGGTCGGCTCGACGAATGACTTGAATCCGAGGACGCGCAGACGCGTAAACTTCAAGCGGGCCACCTTTTCGCACGAATCGCTTTTGCCGGCAGTTTACCCGGCGGCCCGCCGAAGTGCGCCTCCAGCAATCGCAGGAAAAGTGGATTCCACTTTTCCGTCCGGCATTGCGGCAAATGGAAGCCTACAGCTTCAGCGCGCCCTTGATATCGTCGAGCGTCTGTTCGCCGAGGACCTTCTTGCCGTTGATGAAGAACGTTGGCGTCGAGTTCACCCCGAACTTGTTGATGGCCCGGTCCTGCACCCAGTTCACGCCGTCGAGAAGCTTCTGATTCGTCAGACAGGCGTCGAAAGCTTCGCGCGTAAACCCGGCCTGTTTCACCAGGTTGAAGAGCGCATCGACCGGCTTGTCCACAAACGCCCACTGGTCCTGGTGCTCATACATCAAGTCGACGAGCGGGAAGAAACGTTCGGGTGGGGCGCAGCGCGCCACCACGATCGCCGCCCGCGCCAGCGGATCGAGCGGGTATTCGCGCAGCAGGTAGTACACCTTGCCGGTGTCGATGAACTGCTTCTTGACCTCCGGGAACACCTCGGTCTGGAACCGCTGGCAGTGCGGGCAGGTCATCGACACGTATTCGATCATCACGTTCGGCGCCTTGGGATCGCCGAGCGTCATTTCGCCGAGCGGTCCGGCGACCATCAGATCGCTGGTGGAAACGTCGCCGGTTGTGGCGCCGCTGGCGTCTCCGTTCGTCGAGGAAGCGCCGGTCACGATTCCCGCCGCGCTCGCTTGGTCAAGAACCGCCGCCGAGCGGTTGAAGTGGTAGTAGAGCCCGCCGCCCACCGCGACGATCACGATCGCCGCCGCAACGATGGCTGCCTGCCGGGGTTGAAAAGCCACAGTTTTATCCTCGGTCGTTGTCGAAATCGCGCCCGCGTCGGCGACACTGCCGCAACTCGGGGGCAGGTGACAGTGAATTATGGCTC
The DNA here is from genome assembly GCA_964407155.1 of uncultured Hyphomicrobiales bacterium. Lineage (GTDB taxonomy): Bacteria > Pseudomonadota > Alphaproteobacteria > Rhizobiales > Kaistiaceae > DASZQY01. The sequence continues at coordinate 2,126 of CAYOUO010000154.1, forward strand.
ATCTTCGGCGTTTCGAGCCTGCCGCGGGCCGCTCAGGACCCTCTTTCGGATAGCACGCCCCGGCCAAGCCGCTCCAGAGCCACCTTGAGGCGACCGTCGTCGACGGCCGCGACCCGGGCCCCCAGTGCTGCCTCCTGATTGGCCGAAAGAGCCGGATTGGCGGCCTTCGCCGGCCCGGCGGAGCGGCTGACCGGGCCCTGCACGATGCGCAGCCTGCCGACCGCGCCATACCCCAGAAAGGCGTTGACCCGCTCCAGAATCTGGCCCGCCTCATGCTGCACGAACACTGCGGCCGGGCCGTCGACCTTGATCGTCAGCACGGCCTGTCCACCGTCTTCCGACCGTGGCCACGCGATCTTTTCGGGCGCGGTGAAATCCGCCCAGCGGCCGCCGACGATTTCCGGCCACGCCGCGATGAGTTCGGCGGTGGCAAAACCGCGACGCCGCGTCACGGGGTCGATGATCGCCCCGATAAGGGTGCCGACCGCCACCGCGCCCTTGCGTCCGCTTCGCTCGCCAGCCTGATCCATGGGGTGGAAGCTGTCGCACAAAGGCGACGACGAAGGAAGCCGTTCGCCGCGGTCGGCATGCGTCTGGAAACAGACGGTGGATCAATGGCTTAGCCTAGGCGCCTTTTCTTGACACCCCGGATGCCCACAACTATTGTGCGCGCGCTTTCGGTGGGCGGGGCGGAACAGGCGGCTTTCCTATCTCGGACGGAGCGGGCGATTGAGCGACAGGGACGGCGATCCGGCCCGGCCTCCCGCCAGCGGGTCCGGCGGAGATCGCGAACTTTCCAACCGGTTGCGCGAGCTTGACAGGCGGCTTGACGAAAGTCGGGCGGCACGCCAAACGGATGCGCCATCGCCGATCGAGCCGCCGCGCCAGGGCTTCGGCACGGCAATGCGGCTCGGCGCGGATTTCGTGGCCGGCGTTCTCGTCGGCGCGGTGTTGGGTTGGGGGTTCGACCGTTTGTTCGGGACATCCCCCTGGGGTTTGATCGTATTTCTGCTTCTGGGTTTCGCTGCCGGAATCCTGAGCGTCATGCGGTCGGCGGGTTTGGTGGCGCCGGGGCCGCCGGGTCCGGACGATGCGCCCGGCAGGAAAAGGTAGCAGGTCGCCTTGTACGATCCGATCCATCAGTTCCGCATCGAGCCCATCGTCCCCATCGTCATCGGCGGACACGATTTTTCGTTCACGAACTCGGCGCTGTTCATGGTGCTGACAGTCGTGGCCACCACCGCCTTTCTGCTCATCCCCACGCGCACGCGCGCCGTCGTGCCCGGCCGCTGGCAATCCGCCGCCGAGCTCGTCTACGAGTTCGCCGAAAAAACGCTCCGCGATTCCGCCGGCAGTGAAGGCATGCGCTTCTTCCCGCTGGTATTTACGCTCTTCATGTTCATCCTGGTGGGCAACCTGTGGGGCATGTTCCCCTACTTCTTCACCTTCACCGCCCACATCATCATCACCGCCGCGCTCGCCATTCTGGTCATCCTGACCGTCGT
>CAYOUO010000155.1:0-8696 GCA_964407155.1 uncultured Hyphomicrobiales bacterium
ATTCTGACGCTGGGTCCCGGATCACGCGACACAGCTTCGCTGTGCGCGGTCCGGGAAAGCGGTGAAAATCCCGCTCCCGAAATGCCTTTGGCATTTCCCTCAAGGGGGAGGCTGACGTTGAGCACTAGGCTGACGGAGAAACCGTGATGGCCGGAATAAATCCGGCCAAGACGAACAAACACATCCGTCATCGCCCGGGCTCTTGTCCCCGGACCTGATCCGGGGATGACCGGGCGATCCATGCCATTCGTTCGGGGGCGATCGCAACGTCAGTGGCGCGGAGGCGTCATTGGCATGGATGGCCGCGTCATTGCCGAACCGGGGCGCGGCCATGACGGTGGAGAATGATCACGGCGGCCCGGCCTCCCTTCATGGGGCGGCTGAGCGGTGCTTCATTTTCGCGATGCGGAGCAAGATTCGCAGTGTGGATTACCCGAAGGCGTAACCCACCACGTCCATCATCGCGCGAAGACGGTGGAAGACGCTGCGCATTTCCGCACCTACCGCTTACCTCGCGGTACGTTTCCGCCATCTCCGGGCCGGGGCCTCACGCGGCGGCGGTCATTTCAGCCAGATGCCGGTGTCCCCACGCGCGGATCGAGGCGACGACGGGCAGGAAGCTGCGTCCGGCCGCAGTCAGGCGATACTCCACCTTCGGCGGCACGACGCCATAATCCTTGCGGCTGATGAGGCCGCTTGCGGTCAGCGACTTGAGCTCGCGGCTCAGCACCCGTGGCGCAATCTCGCGCGAGCCGGCACTGCCGCGCAGCAGTCCGGCGCGGATTTCGCTGTAGCGCCGCGCGCCGTCCTTCAGGTCCCAGACGATCCTCAGCTTGTATTTGCCGGCGATCATTTTCTGGAACGCCAGCACGGGGCACGCGCCCCTGCCCGTTTCTGCCGTCTTTCGCGCCATCCGACCGCTCCGTTCATGGTATCAATTTTGTCCATACTTGCATATTCGTCTATAGACGCGCCACATCAGCACGACAGATGGAGGAGCGCCATGCCGCAGTCGATCATCGCCTACACGTTCAGGACTGGCTCGGAGGAAGAGTGGCGTCGCCGCATCGCGACGATGATCGGCGAGATGAACGCCGACCCCGACCTCACGGGCCGCATCGCCTATCGCGTGCTGAAGGAGCGCAACGGCCAGCGCTACTGGCACGTCGCCTCGGCGGTCGACGACGACGCGCTGAAGGCGCTCCAGGGCAAGGACTACTTCCGCAGCTACCAGGCGGCCACACGCGAGGCCGCTGCCGGCACGCTCGAAGTGATCGGCACCGAGACCGTCGCCGAGACGACCTTCCGCGGCTGAGCGCCCGCGCTGGATTCCCGGTTGCCGGTTTTGCCGGCCCCGGGAATGAGCGGATCAGCGAGGCGCTAGGCGGCTTCGGCCGCTTCGCGCTTCACGTCGGGCGCCTCGGCCTCCTGCTGGAGCGCCGTGATCGCCTCCAGCAGCGGCAGCGATTTCTGGTCCTGACTGCCGAGACGGCGGACGTTGACCGACGACTCCTCCGCCTCGCGCCGCCCGACGACCAGGATCGCCGGCACCTTGGCGAGGCTGTGCTCGCGCACCTTGTAGTTGATCTTCTCGTTGCGAAGATCGAGCTCGGCGCGCAGGCCAGCGCGCGTCAGTTCGCGATGGACGCGCATCGCATAGTCGTCGGCATCGGAGGTGATGGTCGCGACGACCACCTGCACCGGCGCCAGCCACAGCGGGAAGTGCCCGGCGTAGTTCTCCGTGAGGATGCCAAGGAAACGCTCCATCGAGCCGCAGATGGCGCGATGGATCATCACCGGGGTCTTCTTCTCGCCATCCTTGTCGATGTAGAAGGCGCCGAAGCGGCCGGGCAGGTTGAAGTCGATCTGCGTCGTGCCGCACTGCCAGTCGCGGCCAATGGCGTCGCGCAGCACATACTCGAACTTCGGGCCATAGAAGGCGCCCTCGCCCGGATTGATGCCGGTTTTGATCTTGCCGCCCGACTGCGCCTCGATGGTCTTCAGCACCTTCAGCATGACGTCCTCGGCGTGGTCCCACGCCTCGTCCGACCCGACGCGCTTGTCGGGCCGGGTCGACAGCTTCACCACGATCTCGTCGAAGCCGAAATCGGCATAGGTCGAGAGGATGAGGTCGTTGATCTTCAGGCACTCGGCGGCCATCTGCTCCTCGGTGCAGAAGATGTGCGCGTCGTCCTGCGTAAAGCCGCGCACGCGCAGGAGCCCGTGCAGCGCGCCCGACGGCTCGTAGCGATGGACGGCGCCGAACTCGGCGAAGCGCAGCGGCAGGTCGCGGTAGCTCTTCAGGCCGTGCTTGAAGATCTGGATATGGCCCGGGCAGTTAATCGGCTTCAGCACGTAGACGCGGTCGTTGTCCTCGACCTCGTCGCCGGCGGGCTGCACCTTGAACATGTTCTCGCGGAAGGTCGACCAGTGGCCGGAGGTCTCCCACAGCACCTTGTCGAGGGTCTGCGGCGCGTTGACCTCGCGATAATCGGCGCGCAGCCGCCGGCGCATGTAGGCGATCAGTTCCTGGAAGATCGTCCAGCCCTTGGGATGCCAGAAGACGACGCCCGGCCCCTCTTCCTGGAAATGAAACAGGTCCATCTCGCGGCCGAGGCGACGGTGATCGCGCTTCTCGGCCTCCTCGAGCATGGTGACGTAGCGCTTGAGCTCGTCCTCATTGTGCCAGGCGGTGCCGTAGATGCGGGTGAGCTGCGGGTTCTTCGCATCGCCGCGCCAGTAGGCGCCGGCGACCTTCATCAGTTTGAACGCCTGGCCGATCTGGCCGGTCGAGACCATGTGCGGCCCGCGGCAGAGATCGAACCAGTCGCCCTGCCGGTAGATCTTGAGGTCCTCGCCGGCGGGAATGGCGTCGACCAGCTCGACCTTGAACATCTCGCCCTTGTCGGCGAAGACCTGCTTCGCGTCGTCGCGCGACCATACTTCCTTCGTGAACGGCCGGTTGCGGTTCACGATCTCGCGCATCTTCGCCTCGATCTTCGGCAGATCGTCGGTGGTGAACGGCTCGTTGCGGAAGAAGTCGTAGTAGAAACCGTTCTCGATCACCGGGCCGATGGTGACCTGTGTGCCGGGATAGAGCTCCTGCACCGCCTCGGCCATGACGTGCGCCGCATCGTGGCGGATGAGTTCGAGCGCGCGGGGATCGTCGCGGGTGACGATCTCGATTTTCGCGTCCTGCTGGACGGGGTCGGCGAGGTCGGCGAGCCTGCCGTCGAGCGCCATCGCCACAGCCTTCCTGGCCAGCGACTTCGAGATGCCCTCGGCGATATCGCGGCCGGTGATGCCGGCCGGGAATTCACGCACCGAATTGTCGGGGAAAGTCAGGTGGATCATCGTTCTCTCCGGCTCACTCCCGCTGACGATCGCGGGTAAGCATGGGTTGGGACGACGGCTAGATACAGCCTGAGACGGCCGCGCGTAAAGGGCGCGCTACTCGCCGCTGTAGCTGAAGATCCGGGCGTAATAGGGCGCGCCGACGAAGCGGACCGGCGGCTTCGCTTCCGGGGACTGCACGGCGGAGATCGCCTGCAGCGCGGCCTGCCCGTTGGCTGCTGGCGGAGCCGCAATCGACGCAGCCTGCCCGCTGGCTGCCGGCGCCGCCGTAGCTGACGGGGCTTCGGCGGCAGCCTTGGTGGATGCATCCGCGACCGTCTCCGTCATGGTCGCCGGCCCGGCCGCGGTCACAGGCGTCACCTCCGCGGCCGGGGCATCCGATGCGAGCGCGGCGGGCGTGCGGTCGGCGGCCGGCTGCGGACCCGCGGCGATCGCCCGCGATCTGAGCGCGGCCAGCCCGTCTTTCAGCTCGGCGTGGCAGGCGGCATCGAAGGTGTCACGGTAGAGGAACGCGAACGACTGATCGCCGTAACGCTGTTTGCCATCGACGGAGCGCGCATCGGCGACGTCATCGCCGCGCTGGACGTAGAGCGTCGCCAGGCCATCCTTGCCGTACATCGCCTGACAGACCGTCGCGTCCACTTTCACGCGGCTCGACGAAGCGCGGTTTTCGACCGGGAAATAATAGCCGTCGCAGGTGCGCACGCAGAGTGTGCGGCCCGGACCCGAAGCGGAAGCCGACAGCGACGGAATGCTGCATCCGTTCTCCTCGAGCGCCGACCGAACCGAGGCTCGCTCATCGTCGGGCGAGGGTCCAGACGCCCAGCCGGAACCGCGGCTGCCCGCGAGCTGGTCCTGCAGGCGCGCGATGGTTGCCTCGATCGACGGACACGCCGGGCTCTTGGGAGGCCCGAAGAAGAGGAACCGGTTGCAGTTGCCCTGCTTCGCATCAGCCTCGGCGGCCGCGAGCTGCTGGGCGAGCGCGCGGCCGTTGCCGGGTACAGCCTGGCGGAGCAGCGCGACATACTCGCTCTGCAACGGCGCACAGGCCGGGCTGTCCGCGGCCGCGGCGCCGGAAACGAGCGTCGCACCCGCGGCGATGAGAACGCGCGCGAAATCCATGCCGGCGACAACGCGGTGCAGCGTCGCGGAGTTCCGCAGCGCGCCGGTTAATTTGCGGTCGGACCCGGACGACCGACCGGAATGGTCTATCGACCTTCGCGGCGGCCGCCGCTATGACTTGGAATTATTCCAATCAGGCTGCTCCGATGCCCTTCCCTTCCTTCAATTTCCGCCCGCAGAAGTCGTTTTCCGAGCTCAGCGACCGCGAAGTGCTGGCGCTCGCCATCCAGAACGAGGAGGAAGACGGGCGCATCTACCGCGATTTCGCCGAGCGGCTGAGGAAGGATTTCCCGGCCTCCGCGGCCGTGTTCAGCGAGATGGCGGAAGAGGAGAACACCCATCGCGCGCAGCTGTTCGCGCTGTTCCAGCAGCGGTTCGGCGATCACATTCCCCTCATCCGGCGCGAGGACGTGCGCGGCTTCATCCGCCGCAAGCCGCTGTGGATGACGGAGACCTTCGACATCGAGGCGATGCGGCACCGCGCCGAATCGATGGAGGAGGAAGCGGCCAACTTCTACCGGCGCGCGGCCCAGCGCACGAGCGACGCGGCGGTGCGCAAGCTGCTCGGCGACCTTGCCGACATCGAGGCCGACCACGAGGCGCTGGCGCGCAAGCTGACCACCGGCATTCCGGAAAGCGCGCGCAACGAGGAGCGCGAGACGGCGCGGCGCAACTTCGTGCTGCAGGTGATCCAGCCCGGCCTTGTCGGGCTGATGGACGGCTCGGTCTCGACGCTGGCGCCGGTCTTCGCGGCGGCGTTCGCGACCCACAACTCATGGGACACCTTCCTCGTCGGCATGGCGGCGTCGGTCGGCGCCGGCATCTCGATGGGGTTCGCGGAGGCACTGTCCGACGACGGCACCCTCTCCGGCCGCGGCCGGCCGTGGATCCGGGGCGCCGTCACCGGACTGATGACGACGCTCGGCGGCGTCGGCCACACGCTGCCCTACCTCATTCCGCAGTTCGGCCTCGCCACGGGCCTCGCGATCGCAGTGGTGGTGGTGGAACTCTGGGTGATCGCGTGGGTGCGCGCGCGCTTCATGGACACGCCGTTCCTGCGCGCCGCGTTCCAGATCGTGGTCGGCGGCCTGCTCGTGTTCCTGACGGGCATCCTGATCGGCAGCGCCTGAGCCGCTTCAGCGGTCGAGCCGCGTGTGCGGGTGAATGTGGCGGCCAGTCCAGCGGCCGTAGCGCCACGGTCGGTACCACGCGGCGCCGGCGGGAATTTCTTCCGGGATCGGATCGTAGCCCGAGGCGCCGAACGGACCGCAGCGCTGGAAACGGGCGAGGCCCATCCAGCTCCCGGCCCACAGCCCGTAACGGCCGATGGCCTCCTCGGTGTATTCCGAGCAGGTCGGCAGATAGCGGCACGACCGCCCGATCCACGGCGACAGCACCAGCCGGTAGGCCTTGATCAGGCCGATGCCGACGCTGCGCGGGAGCTGCGCCATACGCTGAAGGATGCGCGTCATGCGCCAAACCCGGGATTGCACCGCGCGGGACATCGCATCGTCAACGAAGCGTTCATCATTCGGGCGGAACCTGTCCACGGGGTCGGGAGTTGATCGGCGCAGCAAATATGAGGCGCACCATGACCAGGCTCATTCAGCGCTACCGCGAATACCGGCGCGTAGGACATTCCCGCATTTCCGCGCTGCGCTTCGCGTGGCTGGTCGTCGGTGCGCAGGGGCCGTTGCAACTCAGCTAGGACCCCACTGAGCTAGGTGCCGGTCGCCAGCCGCGCCAGTCCCGCCATTCCCGACTCGATCGTCTTCAGCACGTCGTGGCTCTTGTAGTCGAGCTCGTGACGGCGGCCGATCCAGTGCGGATCGTTGTAGGTCAGCCAGACCTCGCCGTTCTCGTCCTCCCAGGCGAGCGCGCGGAACGGCAGATCGAGCCCCGCCGACTGCTCGTCCTGCATCAGGACCGTGCCGTTGTTCGGGTTGCCGAACATGACGAGCAGCGTCGGACGAAGGTTCAGGCCCGCCTCTGTCGCATTGGCTCCATGGTCGATGCGTGCGAAGACGGTCATGCCCGCCTTCACGATGGCGTCGACCAGCGCGTCGATGGTGTCGTGCGCCGAGCGGCGGCTGACTATCGTTACCAGTCCGTCGTCCAAGCAAACTCTCCCGGCGGTTCAGCCCGCCCGTTCAGCTTTGCCCGTTCAGCTTTGCCCGACTTCGCCCGCCGGAGCAACGCGGTCGAGGGCATCGACTACCGCATCGAAGGTCAGCATGGTCGACGCGTGGCGGGCGGGATAATCCCGCACCGGCTCGAGGTACGCCAGATCGGCGAAGCGCCCGGCGGGTGGCGGACCGTTCTCCTTCAGCATGCGGCGCATCACGTCGCGCACTGCGCGAAGCTCGGCGGCGGTCGCGCCGACGACGTTGGCGGCCATGATCGACGAGGAGGCCTGCCCGAGCGCGCAGGCGTTCACCTCGTGGGCGAAATCGGACACCACCTCGCCGTCCATCTTGACGTCGACGGTGACGGTCGAGCCGCAGAGTTTGGAATGGGCGGTGGCGCTTGCATCGGCATCCTGCAGGCGGCCGAGGCGCGGTATGGTGCCGGCCAGCGTCAGGATGCGGCGGTTATAGATGTCGTCCAGCATGGCTCGTCATATATAGGACGGCTGGCGGCCCCACCCAATCGGCGGCCCGCGGCGGGATTCCTCATATTTTGACCGGGCGCGAGAAGGCGGAACAACCGCCTCTTCGCAAAATCAGGCCTCGCCTCTATATAGGCGGCTCAGTAAACAGGCTGCCCTATTCGCCCGCGCACAACAGGTTCCAGGACCGCCCCATGGACGCTCTCTCCAAGAAGGCCGAGGTGAACACGGTGACCCCTCCGGTCAAGCGGCCCTCGCGCGAGGAAGCAGAGGCGGCGGTGCGCACGCTGATCGCCTGGGCCGGCGACAATCCCGCGCGGCCGGGGCTGGTCGAGACGCCCAAGCGGGTGGTGGACGCCTATCGCGAATTTTATGCCGGTTACGACGAAGACGCCAACGGCGCGCTCGAGCGCACGTTCGACGAGATCGGCTCGTACGACGACGTGGTCGTGGTGCGGGACATTCCCTTCTACTCGCACTGCGAACACCACATGGTGACGTTCGTCGGCAAGGCGCACATCGCCTACTACCCGACGGACAAGGTCGTGGGGCTGTCGAAGCTGGCGCGCGTGGTGGGCACGTTTGCCCACCGGCTGCAGACGCAGGAGCGGCTCACCTCCGACATCATCATGGCGATCGACGACATCCTGAAGCCGCGCGGCATTGCGGTGCTCATCGAGGCCGAGCATCAGTGCATGACGCTGCGCGGCGTGAAGGCGGCCGGGGCAAACACGGTGACGACGCAGTTCACCGGCGTTTTCCGCGACGATCCCAGCGAGCAGATCCGCTTCATGACGCTGGTTCGCGGGTCGGCACCGGCATAGCCGCCGCCGGCTACCGCCGGAGAGGAATCGTGTAGTCTCATCCGGTTCCGCCTGCTGCCGACGATGGCGGCGCTCTTGCAACCGGACGAAACGCCCCTGCCCGCACCGCTGAAAAGCTCATCCGGTGACAGCGTCCGCGCCGCGCGATTCGCGCCGCGGAGATGTCTGGTGGGAGCGGCGATCGCCGCGCTGGCGTTCATTCAGCCGGCGGTCGCGTGGGCTGCAGCCGGTCAGGAAAGCGGCCCCTCCGAGGCGCTGCTGCTCGGCCAGATTTTCGCCCTCGTCGTGCTCGCGCGCCTGCTCGGCGAGGCGATGTTGCGGCTGAAACAGCCGGCGGTGATGGGCCACCTGCTTGCCGGCATCCTGCTCGGCCCCTCGTTTCTCGGCTGGCTGTGGCCGGCGGCGGAGCACGCGCTTTTCCCCAAGGATGCGGCGCAGTCGGCAATGATCTCGGGCATTTCGCAGTTCGGAATCCTGCTCCTGCTGCTGCTTGCCGGGATGGAGACCGATCTTGCCCTCGTGCGGCGGGTGCGGCGGGCGGCGGTAAGCGCATCGGCGGCCGGCATCGCGCTGCCGTTCGCGGCCGGCGTCGTGCTCGGGCTCTTCCTCCCCGACAGTCTTCTGCCCGACCCGGGCAAGCGAATGGTGGTGTGCCTGTTCCTCGGCACGGCCCTTTCCATCTCGTCGGTCAAGATCGTGGCGACGGTCGTGCGCGACATGGGGTTCCTGCGCCGCGACGTCGGCCAGGTGATCCTCGCCTCCGCCATCGTCGACGACACGATCGGCTG
>CAYOUO010000156.1:0-5323 GCA_964407155.1 uncultured Hyphomicrobiales bacterium
GTCGAGCGCGCGCGCTTCGACAAGATGATCTCGTCGGAGCAGATCGGCACGCTGATCACCGCGCTCGGCACCTCGATCGGCCCCGACGAGTTCGACGTCGAGAAGCTGCGCTACCACAAGATCATCATCATGACGGATGCCGACGTCGACGGTGCCCACATCCGCACGCTGCTGCTCACCTTCCTGTTCCGCCAGATGCGCGAGCTGGTCGATCGCGGCTACGTCTACATCGCACAGCCGCCGCTCTACAAAGTGAAGCGCGGCTCGTCGGAGATTTACCTGAAGGACGAGCGCGAGCTCGACGACTTCCTCATCCGTAGCGGACTGGAGGACGCGGTGCTGAAGCTCGCCCGCGGCGACGACCGCGCCGGCGCCGATCTCGCTGACATCGTCAACGAGGCGCGGCAGGTTTCGCACATCCTCGACGGCATCCACTCGCGCTACAACCGCGCGGTCGTGGAGCAGGTCACGATCGCCGGCGCGCTCAATCCCGCCATCCTCTCCGAGCCGGAGAAGGCGGAAGCGGCGGCGGTCTACGTGGCCAAGCGCCTCGATGCGCTCGCGGAAGAGACCGAGCGCGGCTGGACCGGCACGTTCAAGCCGGAGAGCGGCTTCCGCTTCGAGCGCGAGGTGCGCGGCGTCAAGGAAGTAGCGACCGTCGATCCGGCGCTGCTCGATTCCGCCGATGCGCGGAAGCTCGACCAGTTCGCGGCCAGGCTCCAGCCGGTCTACGGCAAGTTCGCGCGCTTCGTGAAGAAGGACGACGAGACCATCGTCCATGGGCCGCGCGATCTCTTCCGCGCCGTGCAGGCGGCGGGCCGCAAGGGCCTGTCCATGCAGCGCTACAAGGGACTGGGCGAGATGAACGCCGAGCAACTCTGGGAAACCACGCTCGACCCCGAGGCGCGCACGCTGCTGCAGGTGAGGATCAGGGACGCGGTGGAGGCCGGCGACCTCTTCAACCAGCTCATGGGCGACGAGGTGGAACCGCGCCGCGACTTCATCCAGGATAACGCGCTCAGCGTCGCGAACCTCGACGTGTGACGCGGTGGCCCGGCTCGCCCCTTCCTATCCAGGGTAAGCTTGTATAAGTTGGGGATCGGGCTGCCCCCATAGAAATTCCAGGGGTTCGTTCGCGTGATCGAAGAACTGCCGCTGACCGATTTCGCCGGTCCTTTCGACGCTTCGTTGAAAGCGCGGGCGGTTGCCGCCCTTGAAGCCGGCGCCGTGCTTTACTTCCCGCAACTGGCATTCCGACTGACCGACGCCGAGAAGGAGTTTCTCGACGCGAAGGTCTCCGACGGCAAGTCGAAGAACATCAGCGTCGATCCCGTCACCGGCAAGATCCAGTCGACCTCGCTGTCCGGCGAGAAGGCCGAGCGCCTCGCCGCGATGATCGGGCGCTTCGGCGCCGGCGCCACCGCGCTCGTCAACGGCCTCCTGCCCTATCGCAACGTGGAGCGCGCCCGCACCAGCTACCGTCCGGTGCAGGTCAAGGGCCGCAGCTATTCGAAGAAGAGCGATGACCGCCGGCTGCACGTCGACGCGTTCCCGACGCGGCCCCTGCGCGGCCGGCGCATCCTGCGTTTCTTCGCCAACATCGCGCCGCCGGGATCGCTGGACGAGGGTCTCCGCCGCTGGCAGATCGGCGAGCCGTTCGAGGATTTTGCCCGCGAGTTCCTGCCCAAGCTGCGCCCGCACGTACCGGGCGAGGCGTGGCTGCTCTCGGCTATTGGCGCCACCCGCGGCAAGCGCACGCGCTACGACGAGCTGATGCTGTCGCTTCACGACACCGGCAAGATGGACGACGCCTTCCAGGCCAACAGCCCACAGCAGGCGGTGAGCTTTCCGCCCAATACCTGCTGGATGGTGTTCACCGACCAGGTGCTGCACGCCGCGCTGAGCGGTGAATTCGCGCTGGAGCAGACCTTCCACTTCGACGTGGCCGACATGGCGGAGCCGGCGCGCGCCCCCATCAAGGTGCTGGAGCGGCTGACCGGCAGGGCGCTGGCGTAAGGCGCCGACACGGCTCGCACTACTCTCGCGCAGGGATCGACCGGGCGGGGCATTTGAGTTCGAGGAAAAGGCCATGCCTACCGCCAAACCCGTCTGCGCTGTCGTTGGTGTCGGGCCGGGGAACGGCGCTGCGCTGGCCCGGCGTTTCGCCAGGGAAGGCTACGCCGTCGCGCTGCTCGCACGCCGCGCGGACCTGAGCGGGAAGCTCGCCGCCGAACTGCCCGACGCCCGCGCCTATGCCTGCGACGTGACCGACGCGAAGTCGGTCGCGAACGCGTTTGCGGCGATCGTGAAGGACATGGGGCCGGTCGACGTCGTCGCCTACAACGCCGGCTCCGGCACCTGGGGCACGGTCGAGGAGATCACGCCGGAAAATTTCGAGGCGGCGTGGCGCACGAACGCGCTCGGGCTGTTGCTGGTCAGCCAGCAGGTCATCCCCGGCATGAAGGCGAAGGGCGCGGGCGCCATCGTCATCACCGGCGCCACGGCGTCTCGCCGCGCGGTGCCGCGCACGACCGCGTTCGCGCCGGCCAAGACCGCGCAGAAGAGCCTCGCCGAGGCGATGGCGAAGCATCTCGGCCCGATGGGCATCCACGTCGCCATCGTCATTCTCGATGGCGTCGTCGATCTGGAGCGCACGCGGAAGGCCATGCCCGACAAGGACGACGATTTCTTCATCAGGCCGGACGACGTCGCCGAGACCGTGTGGTGGCTGACGCGCCAGCCGCGCTCGGCATGGTCGTTCGAGGTCGAGGCGCGGCCCTTCGGCGAGAAGTGGTAGCGGCGCGCTACGCCCGCTCGTAGTCGATCAGCACCGCACCGGTATCGAACGCGCGCGTGCCGATGAGCTTCCACTTCTGGCGGCCGTAACCGCCCTGGAAGAGCAGCTTGCCGGCGCCGATCGTCACCGGATTGACAAGGAGATGGAGGCCATCGACCAGCCCGGCGCTGAGGAACGCGTTGGCGAGCTGCGCGCTGCCGAGGATGGCGATGTCCTTCTCCGTCTCGCGCTTCAGCGCCGCGATGTCGCCGGCGAGATCGGTGCCGCGCGAGATGGTGACGTTGCCCCAGTCCGCGGTCCGCAGCGTGCGCGAGAACACGACCTTGCGCTGCGCCGCGAGCTGCTTCGCCATCGTGGCGTCGGCCGCTGGCGAGGTCCAGTAGCCCACCATGAACGCGTAGGTGACGCGGCCGTAAAGGAAGGCGCCGCAAGCGTGGTTGGGTTCGATGAAATAGCGGAAGAGATCGGGCGACGGCTCCGGCGGGACGAGTTCATCGTTGGGCCCCGCGAGGTACCCGTCGATGCCGATGAACGACGAAATGATCAGCTTTCCCATGGCCTTGGCCTTCCAACGATGTCCCGGACGCGGACCGTCACCCTGCCCTGCGACAGCCTGCGGCGCAAATGCGGCTTGCGGATGATCGCGGTGTTCTCCACATCAGCCGGATGACGCGATATCGCTTCGTGCAGTTTTCCAACATCGGCTGGCGCCAGCGCTTCGGCCTGGCCGCGGTGATCGTGCTCGGGCTGGCGGCGGTGCTGGCCTTCGTGCTGCTCTCCGTCGGCTTCGCCATCGTGCTCCTGCCGGTTGCGGCAGTGGCGTGGCTGGTCGCGCGCTGGCGGCTGAACCAGATGGCCGATGCGCTCCGCCGCGACAGCGGCGCGCGGCAAGGCGAACCGGACCCGCGCACCATCGAGGTCGAGTATCACGTCATCGGCCACGATGAGGCCGAACGGAAATAAAGCTCAGGCCGCCGCCCGGCGCGGCGCGAGCGTTCTCACCCCAGCCAGAATGAGGAGCGCGACGGCGGCGCTGATCGCGGCGAGCCACGTGCCGGTTGCCGCCAGGCCCGCTGCCGCCGCCCACGAGAACGACACCAGCGCCTCGGCGAAAGTGGCGATGCGCGACGAGGTATGGCGGCGGCGGAAGTGGCTGCGCTTGGCCTGCGCGCGAAACCAGAGCTGGATGCGGATTGTCGAGGCGCCGGCGCAGGCGATGCCGACGATCGCGGCCAGCGCATGGAACGGCGAGGCGACCGCGAAGATCGCGACCAGCGGCGCGAGCATCAGCGCCACGGCTCCCATCACCGCCTCGACCTTGGCGCGGGTGACGGCGAGCGCCGACACCGGCGCCGAGCGCACGAGATCGGGCGCATCCTCGCCGGAGATCGCAAGCCAGGCCAGCGCGCCGGCGAGCTGGCCGCCGACCGAGACCAGCACCATCACCACCACGACGAACGTTCCGGTCGTGCTGCCGAAGTTGCGGATGAGCAATAGCGCCGGCGGAATGAGATAGAGAAGCTGTGTCAGGGTCTGCGACACCAGCCACGGATCGCGGCGGAGCAGCAGCCATTCCTTGCGGCGGAGCGCCGCGGCGGCCGAACCGACGCGGAAGCCGCGCCGACGCGCGTGTGTGCGGCCCGCCGACGCGGCGATGGCGGTCGCCGCCAGCGAATGCTCGCCGAGGCGCGGCGCAAAGGCCGCGGCGGTGAGCGCCAGCAGGACGAGCGCCACAGCAACGACGACGGCAAGCGCCGGCAGGTCGCCGAGCACGGCGCGGGCAGGAAGCCACAGCGCGCTTTCGGCGCCGGGAAGCTTCTTCAGCATCGCTGGCGAGGCGATGAAGGCGGCCCGCGACATGTTTCCGTAGTAGACGATCGCACCGACCTGCAGCCCGATGGCGAAAGCGGCGCCGATGACCGCCGCGACGATCTGGGCGACGATGCGCGTGCGCCGCGGTCCGAGCAGGCGGAACAGCACGACGGTAATGGCGACCGCGAGCGCGCCGGCAAACAGCCCGGCCGATGCGGCGACGGCGTAGGCGCCGAGCCAGCGCCAGCCGCCGGTCACGGCAAGCACGTCGACAAAAGGCGAGACCAGCGCCACCGCCATCAACGCCATCAGGATGGCGTTGGTGGCGATCCGCATCGCGAACAAGCGCGTGGGCGAGACCGGCGACGACAGCACGAGATCGAGATCGCCGCGCGAATAGAGCGTGCGCGTCACCGTCTCCATCGCCTGGCTGAGCAGCAGCGAGAGATAAAGCGCGACGATGAGCGAGACGGAAAACAGCGTCTGCAGGTCGGGATCGATGCCGACGTGGGCGTAGCGGCCGACCATGGCCAGCGCCGGGAAGTGGAGCACCAGCGCAACGAAGATGAGGATGCCGAACGCGATCGGGAAGCGCCGCGTCTCGCCGGCGGTCATCATCGCCTGGAAATCGCGCCAGGAGAGCCTGAGTTCGTGGCGGAGCAGCCGCCACGGCGAAACCGGCGACAGGCTCGCGGTGCCGGCGGCAGCGCTCAC
>CAYOUO010000157.1:0-2927 GCA_964407155.1 uncultured Hyphomicrobiales bacterium
GAGAGAACAGAATGATCGCCCCGTACGTCGCCGAAATCCAGAAAGTCTCGATGTTCGACAGCGTCAGGATATTGGAAATGATGCCGAGCAGGATCACGCCGCAAAGAGCGCCGAGGATCGATCCTTTGCCACCGTTGAGACTGATGCGCCCGATAACCGACGCGGCAAACACGGTCAAGATCATGTTCTGCCCCAGCCCGGACAGAACCGACGCCAAGCGGCCGGTCAGCATGAGCCCCGAGAGCGCCGCCAGTCCGCCGCCGAGTATGAAGACCGTCCATACGTATTGATCCACCCGGATGCCGGCCGCGCGCGCCGCTTCCGGATTGCCGCCGATCGCGTAGAGCGCCCGCCCGAAGCGGTGATAGCGAAGGATGGCGGTGGCGATGACGTAAAGGATGCCTGACACCCAGATGGACGCCGGCAGGCCAAGCCAGTGAGCGTTGCCGAGGTAGAGCAGTGGCGTGGGCAGATCGTAGAGCGTGCGGCCGTTAGTCAGGCCAATCGAAATGCCGCGGAGCAGGATCAACATCGCCAGCGTGGTGATGAATGCGTTGAGCTTCAGCCGGACGATCAGGAAGCCGTTGATAGCACCGATGGCGATGCCGACCAGAAACATCACCACCAGCGCCAGGTATGGATTGATCATCAGTCCGGAGCCGTTGATCTCCGCGCTGGAGACGAGCCACGCGGCAAGCATGGGCGCGACGCCGACGATTGATTCCAGGGACAGGTCGAATTTTCCGACGATGAGGATGACGGTCTCGGCGAGAACCAGAACCGACAGCTCGGACGACTGCTGAAGAATGTTGACCAGATTGACCCGGGTGAGGAAGGCGGGCTGCAGCAGCGTGCCGACGATCATCGCCAGCACGATCAACTGCAGGAGCGCGCCCTCGTCGCCGAAAAGCACCCGGAAGCGTGACCGGGCCGGCCGGTCGGTTTCGCGAGCGCGCGCCGCCGTCATCTTTTCCGCGTCCACAGTCAATTCCCCAAACCTTCCATGGCCGCGACCATCTCATGTTCCTGCCAGGATCCGGTGAATTCGCCGACCACGCGACCGGCGAACATCACCACGACGCGATCGCAAATCGAGAGCTCGTCGATTTCGTCGGAGACGAGCAGCACCGCTGCCGCGGTGCCGCGAATGGTGTCGAACAGTGCTTCTTTCGCGGCGATGTCGACGCCGGCCGTTGGATAGCCGAGCACGAGTACCTTCGGCGCGGAGGCCAGCGCCCGCGCCATGACGGTCTTCTGCTGGTTGCCGCCGGAAAGTTCGCTCGTATTCTGTTCGGGGCCGCTGACTTTGATCTGCAGCTGCCCGATCATGGAGTCGGCCAGCATGCGCCGCGCCTTCGAGATGATGAAGCCGAGGCGGCTCATGCGCGCCAGAACCGGCAAAGCAATGTTTTCCTCGACCGAGAGATTGCCGCAGAAGCCGTTGGCGTGCCGGTCCTCCGGTACGTAGGCGATGCCGCTTTCACGCGCGACGTCGACGCGTCCGGGCTGCAGGGCCCGACCATTCACCGCGATACGGCCGCGATCGGGCCGGCGCTGCCCGACAACCGCCAACGCCAGTTCGGATTTGACGGACCCGGCAAGACCGGCAAGACCGACGCGCTCCCCGGCACGTATCCGGAGCGAGACGTCCTGCACGGACCCGTTCACGGAAACGGAATCGACATCGAGAACCACCGGCCGCGCATCGCCGGCCGCAACGTCCGCGCCGGCAGTGAGGCCCCGCGATCCCTCGCCGGCGGCCTCCCGCACGGCGTAGGATTCTCCGACCATCGCCGTGACCAGATCGTCCTGGCCGAGGTCCGCGACCGCGGCTTCGGCAACGAGGCGCCCGTCGCGCATCACCGCGACGCGTTCGCAGATTTCGTAGATTTCCTGCAGGTGATGCGAGATGAACAGAAAGGTCACGCCCGCCTGCTTCATCCGGGTCATGTTGTCGAAGAGCTGTCTGATCTCGCGCGATTCCAGTCGGGCGGTCGGCTCGTCGAGAATGATGAAACGGCTGCCTTGATGCAGAGCCCGGGCAATCTCCAGCAACTGTCGCTGGCCGACCGTCAGGTCGCCGGCTCGCGCCTCGATATCGACGCCCAGTCCCCACCGGTCGATTTCCTGCCGGCCCAGCCGGCGAAGCTGATTCCAGTTGATTGTTCCAAAGCGCGATCCGGGCTGCTCGTTGAGAAACAGATTTTCGCCGACACTCAACTCCGGAATGATCGTCGACTTCTGGTAGACGCACGCAACGTTGGCGCGCCAGTGAGCCCGCGCCGAAATGTCCGGAGCTGGCCGGCCCGCGAAGCGCACCTCTCCCGCATCCGGACGATCCAGTCCCGTCAACAGCCGCACCATCGTCGACTTGCCGGCGCCGTTTCTCCCGGCGAGCGCCACCGAGCGCCCGCCGTGAATCTTCAGAGAAACGCCGTCGAGCGCGACCGTCGTTCCGTAGCGTTTGCTGACGGTGCGCGTCTCGACCAGCGGTTCAATGCGGCCCTCAAACGATGGCTCGACCATGACGAAAGCTACTTCTGCGTGGTGTTACCCCACAACGATTTGTCGTCGACATTGGCCTTGGTGACGAGCACGGCCGGAAGCAGATCCATCTTGTTGCCGTTGAACTCCACAACCTCGCTGCCGTGGTCAGTCTTGCCGAGCTTCAGTTCCTTGCCCGCCAGTGCATCGAGCAGATACTGGACGCCGTATTTGGCGTATCCGTCCAGAGGCTGCGAAATCTCGGCGTCGAGGTCGCCGCTGCGAACCAGCGCCAACGACTGCGGTCCCGCGTCGATGCTGATGTCGTAGATATGTCCCGGCTGGCCGACCTTTGCATCGTGGCCCGACTGCTTGAGAACGTTGAGCGTCGCAGAGAGCGCGTAGTCCGACTGCTGGAAGATTCCCTTGAGATCCGGATTTGC
>CAYOUO010000158.1:0-6693 GCA_964407155.1 uncultured Hyphomicrobiales bacterium
TCGTGTCGAACGACACGCTGCTCGCGATCCCGTTCTTCACTTTCATGGGCATCATCCTCGAGCGGTCCGGCATGGCCGAGGACCTGCTCGACACCATCGGCCAGCTCTTCGGGCCGGTCCGCGGCGGGCTCGCCTACGCCGTGATCTTCGTCGGCGCACTGCTCGCCGCCACCACCGGCGTCGTCGCCGCCTCGGTGATCGCGATGGGGCTGATCTCGCTGCCGATCATGCTCCGCTACGGCTACGACCGGCGGCTGGCGAGCGGCGTCATCGCGGCCTCGGGCACGCTGGCGCAGATCATTCCGCCGAGCCTCGTGCTGATCGTGCTCGCCGACCAGCTCGACACCTCGGTCGGCGACATGTACCGCGGCGCGCTGGTGCCGGGCCTCGTGCTTTCCGGCCTCTATGCCGCCTACGTGCTCGTCATGTCGATCGTGAAGCCGGAAAGCGCGCCGGCGCTGCCGCCGGAAGCGCGCACGCGGCGCGGCGTCCGGTTGCTCGCCGAGGTGCTGGTGGCGCTGGTGCCGCCGCTGGTCCTCATCTTCCTCGTCCTCGGCACGATCTTCATCGGGCTGGCCACCCCGACCGAAGGCGGGGCCATGGGCGCGGTCGGCGCGCTGCTGCTCGCCGCCGTCAAGGGCAGGCTCCGTCTCGACACCGTGCGGCAGGCGCTGGATTCCACGGCCAAGCTGTCGTCGTTCGTGCTGTTCATCCTGATCGGCTCGCGCGTCTTCAGCCTCACCTTCTTCGGCGTCAGCGGCCACGTCTGGGTCGAGAACCTGCTCGTGGCGCTGCCCGGCGGCCAGGTCGGCTTCCTGATCGTGGTCAACCTGATCGTCTTCGTGCTCGCCTTCTTCCTCGATTTCTTCGAGCTCGCCTTCATCGTCGTGCCGCTGGTCGGCCCCGCGGCGGCGCATCTCGGCATCGATCTGGTGTGGTTTGGCGTGCTGCTCGGCATCAACATGCAGACGGCGTTCATGCATCCGCCCTTCGGCTTCTCGCTGTTCTACCTGCGCTCAGTGGCGCCGCGCGAGCCGTATGCCGACCGCATCACCGGCGCGATCATCCAGCCCATCACCAGCGGCCAGATCTATTGGGGTGCCGTGCCCTTCGTCGGCATCCAGGTGCTGATGATGGCGCTCACGGTCGCATTCCCGATCATGGTCACGCACTACCAGACGGCGAGCGCGGCGAACCCCGCCGATGTGAAGATCGAGATCGCACCGCCGCCGCCCGAGAGCGGCGCGCCGAACTTCGGCACCGGCGGAGGGCCGAATTTCGGGACGGCACCCCCGGCACCTGATTCAAGCGCGACGCCGGGACCAAACTTCGGGGCGCCGGCGCAATAGGGTAATCCCCACCCACCGTGCTGCGCACGGCCCCCCCTCCCCGGCCTGCGGCCGAGTAGGGATCGGCGATCCCTTCTGCCCGGATGGAGTTTCGCGACAACTCCGCCGGGGCAGAGGTCTGCAACAACCTCACACAGTGAGGCTCCAATCCCTCCCCGGCACGGGGAGGGCGGACCAGCCGAAGGCTGGTGGATGGGGTGTGCCTGGCCGCGCTACAGCGCGCCGGCCCGCTGCTTGGCCTGCATATAGTTGTCGTAGGAGCCGTCGGCGACCTGGAACCAGAGATTCTCCTCGTTGCGGAACGCCTTCATCGAATCGTACAGCGTCTTGAAGTCGGCGTTCTTGGCGCTGGTCTCGTCGAAAAGCTCGTTCGCTGCCTTGAAGCAGGCGTCCATGATCTCCGGCGAGAAGGGGCGGAGCTGCGCCCCGCCCGCGACCAGCCGGCGAAGTGCGGCCGGGTTCACCGCATCGTAGTGCGCCAGCATGTCGACGTTGACCATCGCGGCTGCCGCAGTGACCGCGGCCTGATACGATTTCGGCAGGCTCGCCCACTTGTCCTTGTTGATGAAGAAGTGGAGCATCGCGCCCCCTTCCCACCAGCCCGGGTAGTAGTAGTACTTCGCGACCTTGTAGAAGCCGAGCTTCTCGTCGTCGTATGGCCCGACGAACTCGACCGCGTCGATGGTGCCCTTCTCCAGCGCCGGGTAGATGTCGCCGGCCGGGATCTGCTGCGGCACGACGCCAAGCTTGGCGAACACCGCGCCGGCGAGCCCGCTGACGCGGAACTTCAGGCCCTTGAGGTCGGCGGCGGACTTTAGCTCGTTGCGGAACCAGCCGCCCATCTGCGTGCCGGTGTTGCCGCCGGGCAGCGCCGTGATGTTGAACTTGCCGTAGAATTTGTTGAGCAGGTCGAGGCCGCCGCCGTAATACATCCACGCGTTTTCCTGGCGGGCGTTGAGCCCGAACGGCACCGCGGTGCCGAAGGCGAACGTCGGGTCCTTGCCGAAATAGTAGTAGCTGGCGGTGTGGCCGATCTCGACGGTGGCGTCCTGCACGCCCTCGACGATGCCCGTGACCGGCAGCACCTCCCCGTTGGCGAACACCTGGATCTGGAAGTGGCCGTCGGTGGCGTCGCTCACTGACTGCGCGAACTTCTCGGCCGCGCCGTAAAGCGTGTCGAGCGACTTCGGGAACGCCGATGTCAGCCGCCATTTGATGTCGGGCGCGGTGTCGGCGATGGCGGGCGCGGCGATCGCGCTTGCCGCCGTGCTGCCGGCGATCAGCCCGGCCGATTTGATGAATGAACGACGATCCATGACCGGTAGTCCTCCCCAATGCGCTGCGATGGTTGTCGGCATAGCGGAAACCGGGGAGCCGCCGGATGTCAAGAACCGCCGTTGCCGCGCTACCGGTCCTGGTCGCGCTTCACGTGCTCCGGAATGTCGGCGAGCGGCGTCTCGGCGAATTCCTCGAGCTGGCGCTCGTCCATGGTTTCGTACATTTCGCGGGCCGCGCCCCGCAATTCCTTGACCTTCGCCGGGTCGCGCTTGGCGGCGAGCGCGGCGCCGGCAGCCTTCTGCTGCGCTTTCGAACGGGCTGGCATGGCCTCAATCTCCCTATATAACCGCGCACAATCTTGTGGTTCGTAACGCTTTACCGCCGAAACTGGGCTAGAATGACCCCCATGCAGGCTCGCCGTTCCACGCCGGTCGTTGCCGTCGCCGCCGACGTCAAGGACATCGACATCTACCGCTGGCACGCGGTCCCGGAGACGTATCTCCGCGCCACGGTCAACGGCGCCAACGCGCTGCCGCTCATCCTGCCGTCGCTGGACGAGACGACCGACTTCGAGACCCTGCTCGACCGGGTCGACGGCGTGCTCCTGCCCGGCAGCCGCTCGAACGTCCATCCGCTGCGCTACGGTGCGGAAGAGAGCGAAAAGACGCTGCCGCACGACCCGCGCCGCGACGCCGTGACGCTACCGCTGATCAAGGCGACGCTTGCCCGCGGCGTGCCGCTGTTCGCCATCTGCCGCGGCATGCAGGAGCTGAACGTCGCCATGGGCGGCACGCTGGTCGCCGAGGTACAGGAAGTCCCCGGCCGCATGGACCACCGCGCCCCGGTCAGCGACGACAACGATCTCCGCTTCGCCATCCGGCAGGATGTCGTGGTCGAGCCGGGCGGCGTGCTGGCCCGCATTCTCGGCGCGAGCACGGTGCGTGTGAACTCGCTCCACCGCCAGGCCGTGGACCGGCTCGGCGCCGGGCTGAAGGTCGAGGCGCGCGCGCCGGACGGCACCATCGAGGCGGTCAGCGTCATCGGCGCGAAGAACTTTGCGCTCGGCGTCCAGTGGCACCCGGAATACTGGGTCGGCAACGACCAGCCGTCGCGCGCGCTGTTCGCCGCATTCGGCCAGGCGATCCGCGATTATTCGGAAGGCCGCCTGCCCGCCGCCGCCGAGTAGCGGCCCTTACGCCACCGCCCACCGCAGGAAGGGCTGCCGACGCACGACGTCGAGCGCTCCGGCCCACCCGTCCAGACCCCAGATGTGCCCGGCGCGTTCGACGATCAGCAGCACCAGAACGCCGGCGAAGACGATGTGCTCGTCGACGATGAAGTTCAGGTTGTTGCTGATGTAGGGAAAGTCCATGTGCGCGGTCCAGTAGAGTAGCATCAGCGCGATGCCGAAGATCGAGCTGAGGCGGACCGCCAGTCCGAGCAGCAGCGACAGTCCGATCAGCAGGTGGCCGTAACCGACCAGAAACGTCAGCACCGGCGCGATGGCCGGGCCGGTGAAGTGCACGTAGAACGGATGGAACGTCTTCGTGCTGTTCAGGAAGTCGGCGACGCTCCAGGTGACGAACACCTGATGCGAGGCGGCGTAGAGAAACGTCCACGCCATGGTGAGCCGGAAGAAGACGATGAGGGCGCGCTCGCTGGCAGTGCGTGACATGACGGATCTCCGGTATGGCGTTGACCGGCCCTCGCCCCGAGCCGAACTGTCGCCACACTAGAGAAACGTCCACCGTCAGCCTTGATGAAAGTCAAGAAGCCGAAGTCAGGTCGGCAGGCCGCCAGCGATCGCGCCGCCGAGCATGATCAGGCCGAACAGCATCACGCCGGCCGCCGCGACGATCTCCAGTCCGCGCACCGCGCGCGCACCAAAGGCGGAATCGACGCCCGCCAGCCTGACTGCCGCGCCGCGCGCGCCGACCGCGATGGCGGCAAGCACCGCCACGGTCAGGCCGGTGCCAAGCCCCATCACGATCGCCGAGGCGATGCCCGCGACGAACAGGCCCTGCGACAGGGCGAAGACCAGCACGATGATCGCACCCGAGCACGGCCGCACGCCCACCGCAAGGATCGCCGACCACGCCCGCGGCAGCGGCGAACGCTGCCGCGCCGCCGGGCTGGATACGGCGTGGTCGTGCCCATCGTGATCGTGGTGGCTGTGATGCTCGTGCCCGTCATGCGCATGATCGTGTTCGCCGTGGTCATGCCCATGATGATCGTGGTCGTGATGATGGTCATGATCGCGATGATGGTGGTCGTCGTGGTCGTGCCCGTGGGGATGCGCGGCGCCCGGCAGGAAGTGGTGGTGATGATGATGGTGGCCGCCGCCGACTGATTTCGACCAAAGCAGCCACGCGCCGACCAGCGCGATGAGGGCATAGCTCCCCGCTTCCAGCCAGTCGGTGGCGCTCGTGATCTGCATCGCAGTGAAGCGCAGCACCAGCGCACCGCCGGCGACGATCAGGATCGCCACCGCCGCCTGCACGATCGCCGCCGCGAACGAAATCGCCACGCCTCGCCGCGCACTCTCGCCGGAGGAAACGAGATACGACGTGATCACCGCCTTGCCGTGGCCGGGACCGACGGCGTGGAACACGCCGTAGCCGAAGGACAGCGCGAGCAGCAGCCAGACGCCGAACGGGTTTTCCTTGAGCGTGGTCAGCGCATCCGTGAGCGCGTGGTAGAAAGTGGTCTGCCAGCTCGACACCCAGAGGAAGAATGGTCCGAGCGGACCGGCGAAGTTCACCGTGCCATCGGGCGTGGTGATGCCGAACGGCCCGCTGTTGGCGGCATGTGCCGCGGCCGCGGCGCTCATGAGCGCGATCGCCGCGAGAATGGATGTCGGGGCCGGTCGACGCATCGCTAGTGCCCGCCCGAGAACAGGCCGCCCAGCCAGCCGAGCAGCCCGCCGGATTTTTTCGGCGGCGGCGAAGGCGCGGGAGCCGGCGCCGCGGCCTGCACGTCGGGAGACTGCGGCAGCGGCTGCCCGTTCTGGTCGAGGATGACCACCTTCGGCGTGGCCGCGGGCGGCGGAGCAGCCGGCGTAGTCTGGGCCGGGACCTGTGAAGCAGGCACCTGCGCAGCAGGGGCCTGGGGAATCCGGGCGGCGCGGTCAGATGCGCTGAGCGTGCCGCCGCCCTGCCCCGCCATCTGGTCGGCGGCATCGGCCGCGTCCGCCGGTGCGTCGGCGGCGACCGGCTGGTCGCCCGGGCCCTTCGGGCATCTCAGGTTGATGACGTTGGAGAGCAGCGACGCCGCCTTGGCAAGCTCCGGCGGCAGGTCGTGCTGCGATACCGGGATAGAGCCGAGCATCATCATCGTGCGCTGGTCGAGCGCGTGCGGCGGGCGGAAGTTTGCGGCGCAGCCGTTGGCGTTGCCGTCGAGCTTGACCTCGTCGCCTTTCTCGAACTCGATGGCGACGAAATATTCCGGGTCGCCGACCTCGATCATGATGTCGCCAGCCGCTTTCAGCGGCTTCGCCAGTGGCAGCGTGTAAAGCAGGAGCAGGCGCCCATCGTAGATGGTCAACCGGTATTCCGTCGGCTTCACGACCGGGATGCGTTTGTCGCCCTGGTAGATGTACGTGAAGTAGTCGTACTCCTTCAGCGCATCGATGTTGGTGTCGGCCAGCGGCTTCAGCTCGCTCGCTTCCAGCTTGCCGTCGTTGTTGGTGTCGAGGTTCAGCGTCGCGTAGGCGGTGAAGTCCTTGTCGAACTCCCAGACGTGCCGGATGGCGGTGATCTCGCCGTGATCGTCGAACACGATCTCCGCCTTGGCCGTCACCCAGACGTGCGGGTGCGCCAGCGCCGGGCCCGCGAGGGCTGCAGCGAACGCGAAAATGGCGACAGCGATGATCTGGCGAGCGCGACGGGTCAAAGGCGAATCCCCCGAGGCGATCAGACACCCAACGAGTGCGGCAGAAAAGCGGCTGCGCGCCCGCGACATCTGTGCCTCATCCATCGACCGCGGCGCCATCCGAGCGCGGATCGGCCGCGCCGGCCACGCGTCCGCGGGCCGTGCGCATGATAGCGCCGGCATGCCCCATTGAGTC
>CAYOUO010000159.1:0-5186 GCA_964407155.1 uncultured Hyphomicrobiales bacterium
CAATCGCCGTCATTAGCACCGGGCGGAAGCGAACGAAACCGGCCTCGATGGCCGCCTGGACCGGATCTCCGAGTGCAGCCAGCCGCTCGCGCGCGAAGCTGATGACGAGCACGCTGTTGGCCGTCGCCACGCCCATGCACATGATCGCGCCGGTCAGCGCCGGAACCGAGAGGGTCGTGCCCGTGACGAACAGCATCCAGACGATGCCGGCAAGCGCGGCCGGAAGCGCGGTCACGATCACGAAGGGATCGCTCCATGACTGGAAATTGACGACGATCAGCAGGTAGACGAGCACGATCGCGCCGATGAGGCCGAAGATCAGGCCGGAAAAGGCGGCGTTCATGGTCTGCACCTGGCCGACGAGGACGACCTGCGCGCCTTTCGGCACTTCGCCGGCGGTCGCATTGATGATGTCCTGGACGTCTTTGGCGACCGCGCCGAGATCGCGGCCCTGCGTGGTGCCGTAGATCTGGATGACGGGCTGGATGTTGTAATGGGTCACCACGGCGCTCCGCGCCACGCGATGCACGTCGGCGATGGCGCCGAGCGTCTGCGCCGGGGCCGAGGAGCCGGACGCCGTGATCGGCAGGCTGTTCAACGCATTCAGCGACTCGATCTGGCTCTGCGGCGTCTGCATCACGATCGAATAGGACACGCCGTTGTCGGGATTGAGCCAGAGCGTCGGCGCGACCTGGCTGCTGCCGGCAAGATTGACCACGACGCTGTTGGTCACATCGCGCTCGGTGATGCCGACGTCTTGTGCGCGGGTGCGGTCGACATCGACGTTGAAGCCGGGCGCGTTCAGCGACTGCTGGATGCGCGCATCGACCAGGCCGGGAACATGCCGCAGGTGGCGCAGGAGCTCTTCGGCATAGGCGTAGTTTCCTGCCTGATCGGGACCGCGGATCTGCAGCTCGATCGGCGCCGGCGCGCCGAAGTTCAGGATCTGGCTGATGATGTCGGCCGGGAGAAACGAAAAGACGACGCCCGGAAAGCGCCTCGGCAGCTCCGCCCGCAGGAGGCGCAGGTATTGCGCGGTCGGGCGATGGCCTTCGTTGAGCTTGATCTGGATCTCGCCGTCCTGCGTGCCGATCGTACCGGTGTTGTTGTAGGTCATGTTGATGCCGCTGACCGGCATCCCGATGTTGTCGACCAGCGTTCCAAGTTCGCTGGGCGGGATGAGCTGGCGCACCGCCTTTTCGATTGCGGCGAACTGATCGGCCGTCTCCTCGACGCGCGTGCCCACCTGCGTGCGCACATGCATCAGAATCTGGCCCGAATCGACCGAGGGGAAAAAATCCCGCCCGAGGAATGGCACCAGCGCAAACGAGCCGACGACGAAGAGCACGAAGACCGTCAGAAATACGCGCCTGTGTTCCAGGGCCATCGCCAGAAGCTGCCGGTAGACGAGGCGGAAGCGCTCGAATCCACCTTCGAAGCCGCGCTGGAAACGCACCAGCGGATTGCGCGAAGACGGCAGCGCCGCATCGGTGCCGTGCTCGTCCGTGTGCGGGGCATGCGGTTTCAGCAGGTAGTTCGCCATCGTCGGCACCAGCGTGCGCGACAGGATGAACGAGCAGGCCATCGCCGACATCACCGCCTCGGCCATCGGCACGAACAGGAAGCGCGCCACGCCCTGCAGGAAGAACATCGGAACGAAGACGATGCAGATGCACAGCAGCGAGACGAAGGCCGGCGTCACGATCTGCGCGGCGCCATCCATGATCGCGGTCTCAACCTCCTTGCCCTGCTCGAGATGCCAGTTGATGTTCTCGATCGTGACGGTGGCATCGTCGACGAGGATGCCGACGGCGAGCGCCAATCCGCCGAGCGTCATGATGTTGAGGGTTTCGCCCAGCGCCGACAGGACCGTGACCGATCCCAGCACCGACAGCGGGATCGACGTGGCGATGATGAGGGTCGAGCGCCAGCTGCCGAGGAAAAGCAGGATCATCAGGCAGGTCAGCGCCGCGGCGATGATGCCTTCGCGGACGACGCCGTTCACGGCATTGCTGATGAAGATCGACTGATCGCCGATCTCCTCGATCTTCATCGTGCTCGGCAGGATGGACTTCAGCTCTTCCACCTTCTGCTTGATGCCGGCGACGATGGCCAGCGTGGAAACCGAGCCGTTTTTCAGAATTTGCATCAGCACGGAACGATTGCCGTCGACGTGCACGATATTGGTCTGCGGCGGGCTGCCGTCGTGCACGGTAGCGACGTCATGGATATAGATCATGGCGCCGTTGACCGTCTTGATCGGCAGGTCGCCGAGCGCCGCGATCGCCGACGGCGCGTTGTTCAACTGGATCGAATATTCGAACCCGCCGATCTTCTGCGTACCGACCGGCGTGATCAGGTTCTGCGCCGCGAGCGCATTGGCGACGTCCTGGCCCGAGAGGCCATGCGCCTGCATCGCTTCGGAATCGAGGTCGATCTGCACCTGCCGCTGCTTGCCGCCGTAGGGATAGGGAATCGCCGCGCCCGGAACGGTGACCAGCGGCGTGCGCATCGTGTTGATGCCGATGTCGGCGAGCTGCTGTTCGGAAAGCCCCTGACCGGAAAGGGCAAGCTGGATGATCGGCACGGTCGAGGCGTTGTAGTTCAGGATGAGCGGCGGCGTGGCACCGGGCGGCATCTGCTTGACCAGCGTCTGCGAGATCGCGGTGATCTGGGCGTTGGCAATGCGGATGTCGACATTCGGCTGGAAGAAGACCTTGGTGATGCTGACCGTGGTGTAGGAATTGGATTCGATGTGCTCGATGTCGTTGACCGTCGTCGTCAGCGCGCGCTCGAACTGGGTCGTCACCCGCCCGGCCATCATATCGGGCGGCAGGCCGGTGTATTGCCAGATGACCGCGATGACCGGGATGCGGATGTCCGGAAAGATGTCGACCGGCGTGCGCAGCGCAGCCAGCGGCCCGACGATCAGGATCAGCAGCGCCAGCACGACGAACGTGTAGGGGCGGCGGAGTGCGATCCGGACCAGTGCAATCATTGGCCTAGCAGCCGCGGCCGGAGAAGAAGGGACGCCGGGCGCGATCCAGCCCGATCAACGCGGCATCTTGCTCGCATGGCATAGCGCGCACCGGAACTCGCTGTCGCGCCCTGGCGCCTTCGCATCGCGGTCGGTGAGTCACTGGACTTTATTGCTCCGGCTGTGCGCACATCAAGTTGGTCTTCGACTGAAGGTTAGCGGCAGAGCAGCGCAGGGCCGCCTGCCGCATCGGACGCGAACGGCATCACTCGTAGCGAAGGGCCTCCATGGGATCGAGGCCGGCGGCCTTCCGGGCCGGATAGTAACCGAAGAAGATGCCGACCATCGCGGCGAACACGAAGCCGATCACGACAGCGGCAGCTGAAATCGGCGCCGGCCAGCCGGCGATGACGGAAATGGCGAGCGAGGCGGCAACGCCGGCGAGAATGCCGGCCATCCCGCCGGTCACGCTGAGCAACACCGCCTCGGCCAGGAACTGCAGCAGCACGTGGAAGCGGCGCGCGCCGATGGCCATGCGGAGGCCGATCTCGCGCGTGCGCTCGGTCACGGAAACGAGCAGGATGTTCATGATGCCGATGCCGCCGACGATCAGCGAGATCGAGGCGACGGCGGCCAGCAGCAGCGCCATCACCGCGCTGCTCGTCTGCGCGGCGGAGGCGATCTGGCTGAGGTTGCGCACCGAGAAATCGCTCGGATCGTCGCCACGGATGCGGTGGCGCTGCCGCAGCGTGGCCGTTGCCTGATCGACCGCGGCATCCACCGTCTCCGGAGCGGTTGCCTGCACGTAGATCTGGTTGACGTAGCCGAGCAGCCGGGGCTGCAGGCCATAGGGATTCGGCGGCGCGGGATAGATCCAGCCGAGCGGCGTCTCGCTGGCGTTCGGCGCGGCAACGCCCAGCACCCGGTGCTCGGCGGTGCTGAACGGGATCATGACGACATCGTCCTGATCCTGGCCGAAGGCGGTCTGTCCCTTTGGCGCGAGCAGTCCGATGACCTGCATCGGCGTCCCCTTCACCTGGATTTCGGCGCCGATCGGGCTTTCATAGGAGGGGAACAGCTGCGCATAAACGGTCTGGCCGATGACCGCCACCAGCGCGCTGCTGCTCTCGTCCGCGTCGCTGATGCCGCGGCCGGAAGCAATCTGCCAGTTGGTGATGGGCGGATAGTTGGGGCTGACGCCCTGGATGCCGGTCGACCAGTTCTGGCTGCCGTACTGGACCTGCCCGCTCTGCCGGATGAGATAGCTGACACTGGCGACGGCGGGATCCTCGGCACGGATCGCGTCTGCATCGTCGACCGTCAGCGTGGAGGCACTGCCGAAGCCGGCGCGCAGTCCGCCGCTCGTCGTGGCGCCCGGAACGACCACGACGAGGTTGGTGCCAAGGCTCTCGATCTGTTTGCGCACCGCCTCGTTGGCCCCCTGCCCTACAGCGACCATCGCGATCAGCGCCGCGACGCCGACGAATACGCCGAGCATCGTCAGGAGCGAGCGCATCCTGTTGCGATTGAGCGCCTGAACCGCCGCCGAGAGGACCATGAGGGCGAAGGCCGGCGTCGTCACCGTGCCAACCGGTCCGCCCGCCGTCGGTACCGGCGCGGTTCCACCCGCTTCAGCGTGAGCGCGCGGCGGCTTTCGCTCGTCGGAGACGACCTGCCCGTCACGCATGGTGATGACCCGGGTGGCGTATGCGGCAACGTCCGCGTCGTGCGTGACCAGCACGACCGTGACGCCGCTGTCCTGGTTCAGCCGGACCAGCATGCGCATGATTTCTTCGGAGTTGCGGCTGTCGAGATTGCCGGTCGGCTCGTCGGCGAGCAGCAGGCCCGGACTGTTGATGAGGGCGCGCGCGATGGCGACGCGCTGCTGCTGGCCGCCGGAGAGCTGGCCCGGCGTGTTGCGTTCGCGGTCGCGCAGGCCGACCAGCTCGAGCGCCGATTGTGCCAGCCCAACGCGGGCCGAATTCCGCCGCGGCGCGGTGCTCGAATAGAACAGCGGCAGCGCCACGTTCTCGATCGCACTCGTGCGCGCGAGAAGATTGAAGCTCTGAAAGACGAAACCCAATCTGCGGCTGCGCAGATCGGCGAGTTCGGGCTCGCTCAGGCTGAAGACATCGACGCCCTCGAGTATGTAGCTGCCGGACGTGGGGCGATCGAGGCAGCCAAGAATCGCCATCAGCGTCGACTTGCC
>CAYOUO010000160.1:0-10446 GCA_964407155.1 uncultured Hyphomicrobiales bacterium
GGCTGGAACGGCCGATCGGCTGGTGGCTGCTGCTCCTGCCGTGCTGGTGGTCGTCGGCGCTGGCGACCGATGCCGCCGGCCGGCTGCCGAACCTCTGGCACCTTGTGCTGTTTCTCATTGGCGCGGTCGCCATGCGCGGCGCCGGCTGCACCTACAACGACATCGTCGACCGTGACATTGACGCGAAGGTGGCGCGCACGCGCGCGCGGCCCATCCCAAGCGGGCAGGTCAGCGTCCGCAACGCGAAGATCTCGATGGCCGTGCAGGCGCTCGTCGGCCTCGTCGTCCTGCTGCAGTTCAACCTCTTCACGATCGTCACCGGGATCGTGTCGCTGGTGACGGTGGTGGTCTATCCGTTCCTGAAGCGCGTCACCAACTGGCCGCAGCTCGGCCTTGGCCTCGCGTTTTCGTGGGGGGCGCTGATGGGCTGGCCAGCGATCTTCGGCAGCCTCGCCTGGCCGCCCGTCCTGCTCTATGCGGGCGCGATCCTGTGGACCATCGGCTACGACACGATCTACGCCCACCAGGACAAGGAGGACGACGCGCTCATCGGCGTGCACTCCACCGCGCGGCTCTTCGGCGCGAACACCCGGCCGATGCTGGTCCTGTTTTACGCCGGCGCCACGATCCTGTTCGCGGCCGCATTCGCCATCGCCGGTGCTGGCTGGGTTGCCTATCTCGGACTGGCGCTCGGCGCGGCGCATTTCGTGTGGCAGATCACGACGCTCGACATCGACGATCCGGCGCGCTGTCTCACGCTCTTCCGTTCCAACCGCGATTATGGGCTGATCCTGTTCGCCGGACTGGTCGTGGACGCGCTGGTGCGGTGAGGCTTCCCGTCATTCCGGCGCAGGCCGGAATCCAGTTCGTTTGCCGCGTTGACGAGGAGATGCCTGCGCGGCCGTTAGTTCCGCGCGATGATCTCGCGGCCGGTCACCCGCTCCATGCGCTTCCGCTCGCCCGTCTTGCGGCGCACGAGAAAGCGCGGACGGCGCTTGGCGAAGTAGGAGTGGTAGCGGCGGGGCTTCGGGCGAGTCGTGGCGAGGCCGTGCCGTTCGAGCGGCTCGGCGACCGATCCGTCCTGTCCAATGACGAGCAGCGGCAGCTTCAGCGACCGGCCCCAGGCCTGCCAGTCGGCCGCAAGATCCTCCGGCATGTCGCTTTCGGCGAGCGTGAGCGTCAGCGCGGGATCGGTATGAAGCAGCTCGATGAAGGCGCGCACTTCGCCGTTGTCGCCGATCGACTGCATGCGCACCGCGACGCCGCGGTAGGCGGACAACGGTACGGCGATCTGCATGGCCGGGCCGGCCGGCGTCACCATCCGCCGGACCAGCACGCGCTCGGACTCGATCACGAACGCAGCGCCGCCGCTCGCAGGTGCGGCGACGGGCAGGACATGCGGGTCGAGCCGGAAGGACCGGCCCGACCCGATGGTTACAGCGTCGCTCACGGTTTGACGCCTCTCACAGAACGCTCCCTGGGCCCGGGTTTTTGATGGGCCTCGGTTTGGAGCGTTTCCTATGGCATGGGAGGAGTCAGGGTCGGCTTAAGCCAATGCCTAGAATTTGAACGATCCCGGCAGGGTTACCGCTTCGTTTTCGCAAGGTTTACAGGACTTTGCCCGGGTTCATGATGCCGTGCGGATCGAGCGCCGCCTTGATCTTGCGCATCAGCGCGATCTCGACGGGGCTCTTCACTTGGGTGAGCAGGCCGCGCTTCAGCGTGCCGATGCCGTGCTCGGCCGAGATCGTGCCGCCGAGGTCGAGCACGATGGCGTGGATGGCGGCGTTCATCTCGTCCCAGCGCGCGAGGTAGGCCTGCTTGTCCGCCCCGTCCGGCTGGCTGATGTTGAGATGGATGTTGCCGTCGCCGACATGGCCGAACGGGAAGGGGCGTGCGCCGGGAATGAGTTTCGTCGCGGCTTCGGCGGCGCGCGCCAGCAGCTCCGGCACCGCGGCGAGCGGCACCGCGACGTCGTGCTTGATCGAGCCGCCGAGATTCTTCTGGAGATCGGACAGCGCCTCGCGCATCCGCCACAGCGCCGCCGCCTCCGCTGAAGACTTCGTCGCGATGCCGTCTTCGACGAGACCACGTTCCATGCTCTCGGCGAAGATCGCCTCGATGGTTGCCTCTGCGTCTTCCTGACTCTTCGGCGAGGAAACTTCCAGCATCAGGTACCAGGCGTGCGGCGCGGCCAGCGGGTCGCGCGTGCCGGGCAGGTAGCGCACCGCCGTTTCGATGGCGATGCGCGGCATCAGTTCGGCCGCTGTCAGCCCGAAGCCGGCCAGGCTCTTCGCGGTGTTGAATACGGCGAGCGCCGCCGCCGGGTCCTTCACGCCGAGCAGCGCAACTGCGGTGCCGCGCGGGCGCGGAAAGAGCTTGAGCGCCGCGGCGGTCACGATGCCAAGCGTGCCCTCGGCCCCGACGAAGAGATCCTTCAGGTCGTAGCCGGTGTTGTCCTTGCGCAGCGTCCGGAGCCCGTTCCAGATTTCGCCGGAGGGCAGCACGACCTCTACGCCCAGCACCTGCTCGCGCATGTTGCCGTAGGCGAGCACGGCGGTGCCGCCGGCGTTGGTGGAGAGATTGCCGCCGATTTCGCACGAGCCTTCGGAGGCGAGCGAAAGCGGAAACAGCCGGTCGACGGCCGCGGCGGCGGCATGGGCGTTGGCGAGGATGAGCCCGGCCTCGGCGATCATCACGTTGCTCGCGGCGTCGATGTGGCGAACTCTGTTCAGGCGCGAGACGGAGACGATGATCTGGTCGCCGGCGGCAGATGGTATCTGGCCGCCGACGAGCCCGGTGTTGCCCGCCTGCGGCACGATGCCGGTGCGCGTCTCGCTGGCGAGCTTCAGGATCGCCGCGATCTCGTCGATCGAACCCGGCCGCAGCACCATCGGCGTGCGCCCGGAAAATTTCTCGCGGCGCTCGGCGAGATAGGGTGCGATCTCCTGCGCGTCGCGCACCGCGTATTCATCGCCAACGATGGCGGCGAAGCGGTCGAGGAGAGGCTGGTCGGGCGTGGTCATCGGGCGTTTCCGGAATCCCAGGAACTCTTCGTTCCTTAGCGGAACCCCCGGTCCGGTGGAACCCGGCAAGGCATCCGGGCCGCGATCGCGCCCCGGATGCTGATTGTCAGGCGCTCATTCCTTCACGACGTGCCAGACGCCGCCGACGCCATCGCCGGCCACGTCGCCCGGCTTCTTGTCCTTGATGAAGGTGTAGACGGGCAAGCCGTTGTAGGCCCACATCTTCTCCGTTTTGCCGTCCTTGTCGGTCACGTCGACCGTCGACCATTCGCCCTGCGCGGTGGCGTCCGCCGGCGCCACCAGCGGCGGCCAGGCGGCGATGCACTTGCCGGTACAGGCCGAAGCGGCCTCGCCCTTCTGGTCGTTGTCGAAGGTGTAAAGCGTCATCCCGTTCGGATCGACGAGAATGGTTCCAAGCGAGGAATCCGCCTTCTTGGCGGGTTCGTCGGCAAAGGCGCCGGCGGCGGTGGAGACGAGAAGAGCGGCCGCGAGGCCGAGGATCGCGCGTTTCATGTCGACGGGCTCCTGATGGGCCTGGAACGGGAGGTTCCGGGCGGTTTCGGCCGGCTTTCCGCCGACCGCTCCGAAAACACCTGTGTCACGCCTTTATTCGATGACAGGGGTGCGGCGTCTTGCCTTGAAGCACCCCCCCTCTGCGTGCGATAGAGCGCCGCTTCCGGGTGGAGAATTTTCACATATGGCGGAAAAAGGCGGTCTTCTCGCGGGCAAGCGGGGGCTCATCTTCGGGCTCGCCAACAATCATTCGATCGCCTGGGGCATTGCCAGGGCGTGCGCACGCGAAGGCGCTACGCTCGCCTTCACCTATCAGGGCGACCAGCTCAAGAAGCGGGTCGAGCCGCTCGCCGCCGAACTCGGCGCCGAAGTCGTCGGCCATTGCGACGTCACCGATCCGGCGACGCTCGACGCCGCCTTCACCAGGGTGGCCAACCTCTGGGACACGCTCGACTTCGTTGTCCACGCCGTCGCCTTCTCCGACAAGAACGAGCTGACCGGCCGCTACGTCGATACCACCGCCGCCAATTTCGTCATGACCATGAACATCTCCTGCTATTCGCTGACCGCGGTCGCGCAGCGGGCGGAGAAGCTGATGAAGGACGGCGGCTCGATCGTCACGCTCACCTACTACGGCGCCGAAAAGGTGATGCCGCATTACAACGTCATGGGTGTCGCCAAGGCCGCGCTGGAGGCGAGCGTGCGCTATCTCGCCGCCGATCTCGGCAAGCAGAAGATCCGCGTCAACGCCGTCTCGGCCGGCCCGATCAAGACGCTCGCCGCGTCCGGCATCGGCGATTTCCGCTATATCCTGAAGTGGAACGAGTACAACGCGCCGCTCAGGCGCACGGTGACGACCGACGAGGTTGGCGATTCGGTGCTCTACCTCGTTTCGGATCTGGCGCGCGGTGTCACCGGCGAAATTCTCCACGTCGATTCCGGGTATCACGTCGTCGGCATGAAAGCGGTCGACGCACCCGACATCGCCACGGCGAGGGAGTAGCGGCTGACGCCGGTGCCCGCATGGCCGTCCCGACTTTCGTCTTCGTCCGACATGGGCAGACCGACTGGAACGTCGAGGGCCGCCTGCAGGGGCAGCGCGACATTCCCCTGAACGACATCGGGCGTGGGCAGGCCAAACGGAATGGCGACGTCATCCGCGACCGCATTCCGGAAGCCGCCGGCTTCGACTTCGTGGCGAGCCCGCTGTCCCGCGCGCGCGAAACGATGGAGATCGTCCGCACCGAGATGGGGCTGCCGGCGAAGGACTACGAGATCGACGCCCGGCTTCTCGAGATCACCTTCGGCGAGCTCGAGGGGATGACCTATCGCGAGGTCGAAACCCGCGATCCCGGCTGGATGCGGATGCGTCACGCCAACAAGTGGGACTACCTCCCGCCCGGCGGCGAGAGCTACCACATGCTGTCCGACCGCATCGTCGGCTGGCTCGCCACGCTGGAACGGCCGTCGCTGGTGGTCGCCCACGGCGGCGTAGGACGCGTGCTGCGTGCCCATCTCCTCGGCCTCGACAAGGAGGCGACCGTGTCGGAGGATTTCCCGCAGGACCGCGTCTTCCTGTGGCGCGACGGGATAGGAGAGTGGCTGTAGCTAGCGACGCCGGGCGGGGGCTTTGCCGCCCGCGGGCTTCTCGGCCGCGCCGCCACCCAATACGCCAAAGTCCTTGGACTTCGAGCTGCTGCGCGCCACGTTGAAACCTTCGGCGGCGAGGCCGCGCTTCAGAAGCTCGCGCACCGCGGCCGCCCGGCTCGGCATCCGCCTCTCGAAGCGCCAGCTGTCGAGTGCTTCCAGCTCGTCGTCGGCCAGCATGATCTGGAGGCGCTCGCCGCGTGTCAGTTCGCCCACCAGCCTCTCCTCGTTCCCGCCTCGGGCCGTGTCGGTGCATATATGGCGCCCGGACAGCAAATGACGTCAAGTGATTTGAATGTGCCGGTAACTCCGCTTACTCATCAACGGCATCGCCCGCATTGCCAGCACTGTCCGCCGCCGGCGCGCTAGTCGCCTTTGGCCAACTAAAGATCGCTTGCCTGCGCGGCGATAAAGTCGATTATCGAGTGCGAGGGGAGTTGAAAGGTGCACACGATGTCACTGAACTACCCCGACGCGCTGCCAGCCGCGATCGATCTCGCGGCCGAGGCGGACCACCGCATCGCCAACCACCTGACACTGGTCAACGGCATCTGCCGGATCCAGGCCAGCGCTCTTCGCCGGCGGAGCGAACCGCTGAGCGCCGCCGAGGCCAGCGCCATCATCGATGGCATTGGAGCCAAGGTCGAGGCGGTATCGCTGCTCCATCGCCGGCTGGCCCGCTCGGAGAATAACGGCGCGCTTCCGGTCGGCGACTATCTCCGCGAGCTTCTCACCGGGATCACCGACGCTCTGGCCGACGGAAGCGTGGTTGAATTTCAACTGCTCGGGGAAACCGATTGCCTGGTCGATGCCGGGCAGATCGCCACGATCGGTCTCATCGTATGCGAGCTGGTCACCAACTCCATGAAGCACGCCCATCCCAGCGGCGTCGCAGGCCGCCTGTGGGTGCGGTGCGGCGGCGCGGATCCGGTGGTCATCGAAGTCGAGGACGATGGCGTCGGACTGCCGGACACGTTTGACCCGGCGACCGCCACCGGTCTCGGCTTCAGCACGATGCGGGCGCTGGCTGGCCAGCTTGGTGCCACGCTCGATTTCCGCAACAGCGGGCTGGGTCTCATCGCCGTATTGAGCGTGCCGGTGATCGCCGGCGGATAGCGGCACCCGGCCGCAGTTTGACTCGTCGGTGCGCGCCTGCCTAGAAGAGCCCGCGAGCAACCGGCGGCGTCAATGTCCCACAACACTTTCGGCCATCTCTTCCGCGTCACCACCTGGGGCGAGAGCCACGGGCCGGCCATCGGTTGCGTGGTCGATGGCTGTCCGCCCCGCATCCCGATTTCGGCCGCCGAAATCCAGACGTACATGGACCGCCGCAAGCCCGGCCAGTCGCGCTTCACCACGCAGCGCCGCGAAAGCGACACGGTGAAGATCATGTCCGGCGTGTTCGAGGAGGGCGGGCAACTGCTCACCACCGGCACGCCGATCGCGCTCCACATCGACAACGAGGACGCACGCTCGAAGGACTACGCCGAGATCGCCGCCAGCTACCGCCCCGGCCACGCCGATTTCACCTACCAGGCCAAGTACGGCATCCGCGACTGGCGCGGGTCCGGCCGCGCCTCGGCGCGCGAGACTGCCACGCGCGTTGCTGCTGGCGCGGTGGCGCGCAAGGTCATCGCCGGCGTCAGCGTGCGCGGTGCGCTGGTCCAGGTCGGTCCGCACAGGATCGACCGCGCCAACTGGAATTGGGCCGAGGTCGACAACAATCCGTTCTTCTCCCCCGATGCGAAGGCTGCGGCGCTGTGGGCGGATTACCTCGACGGTGTCCGCAAATCCGGCTCGTCGGTCGGCGCCGTTATCGAAGTGGTGGCGGAAGGCGTGCCGGCCGGGTGGGGCTCGCCGATCTACGGCAAGCTCGACGCCGAGATCGCGTCGGCGATGATGTCGATCAACGCCGTGAAGGGCGTCGAGATCGGCTCCGGCTTCGCAGCGGCGGCATTCTCGGGCGAAGAGAACGCCGACGAGATGCGCATGGGCAACGACGGTCGGCCGGTGTTCCTGTCGAACAACGCCGGCGGCATCCTCGGCGGCATCTCGACCGGCCAGCCCGTCGTGGTGCGCTTCGCGGTCAAGCCGACGTCGTCCATCCTCAATCCGCGCCGCACCGTGAACCAGTCCGGCGAAGACGTCGAGATTTCCACCAAGGGCCGCCACGATCCCTGCGTCGGCATCCGCGCCGTGCCGGTGGGCGAGGCGATGCTCGCCATCGTGCTCGCCGACCAGTTCCTCCGCCACCGCGCGCAGATCGGCTGAACCTTCCCAATTCCCTGCCGCGTGTCCGCGCGCTAATCTCCTTTCATTCCGCTCCACAGTGGATGCGGACAGCGAAGGAGAATCCCATGGCCAAGGGACAGATGCGCAGCACGAAAGAAAAGAAAAAGCCGAAGGCCGACAAGAACCAGAAGCCGAAGCACCAGCCGTTCGGCGGCAAGCAACCGCCGAACAGCATGAGTGCGCCCGGCAAGAAGTAGGTCTGGCCGTGACCTTCAGGGCCCGGACGGGCGCGCCATGATCCGGGTCGGCATCGGCGGGTGGACGTACGAGCCGTGGCGCGGCACGTTCTACCCGCCGGGCCTCAAGCACGCCGACGAACTGCGCTACGCCGCCTCGAAGCTGACCGCCATCGAGATCAACGGCACGTTCTACCGCACGCAGTCGCGCGCGAGCTTCGCCAAGTGGCGCGACGAGACGCCGGAAGGGTTTGTCTTTTCCGTGAAAGGCCACCGCGCGGTGGTGAACCAGCGGGTGCTCGCCGACGCGGGCGAGGCACTCTCATGGTTCCTGAACTCCGGCGTGACCGAACTTGGCGACAAGCTCGGCCCGCTGCTCTGGCAGTTCGCCCCGTTCAAGAAATTCGATGCCGATGACTTCGGCGCGTTCCTCGCGCTGTTGCCGGAGAAGGTGGACGGCGTTCCACTCCGCCACGTCGTCGAGGTGCGCCACGAAAGTTTCCTCGTTCCGGAGTTTGTCGCGCTGATTGCGAAGCACAACGTCGCGGTCGTCTACGCCGACAGCGACGACTATCCGGCCATCGCCGACGTGACCGCCGATTTCGTCTACGCGCGCCTGCAGCGTTCGCGCGAGGCCGAGCCCGCCGGCTACAGCCCGAAGGAACTCGACCTCTGGGCGGCGCGCGCGAAAACCTGGGCGGCCGGCAATGTGGTGGAGGATCTGCCGCGATTTGGCGCGGGCAAGACTCCAAAGAAGAAGCGCGACGTCTTCGCCTTCATGATCGCCGGCGACAAGGTCCGCGCTCCCGCCGCCGCGCAGGCTCTGATCGAACGCCTCTAGCGCTCCCTGCCTTCACGCTGTCCCGGATGGCGGGCCAGGCTGCAAGGGATGATTGAGCGGCTCCGGCCCGCACAATTCATCGTTAATCCGCCCGACCCCGTTTCCCCAGTAACTACAGTGGTTTACCGACTGTGGAGAAAGTGGGTTACCGAGCCGTAATCATGCCGTATTTGGCCCTGCAAATCCAACTCCAGATGCGGACCGTGAGAGGCCGGCCGCGTCAGGAGGCTGGGAAAGAAAAAACGATGCGGTCAAACAACAGGCAGGTAACAACGAGTGACCTTCAGCAAGTCTCGCGTTCTCGCGTTCGGGTTGGCTTTCGGTGCGGTGTGCACGGTGGCGGGCCTTTCGGATGAAGCGTCGGCCGACCAGTGCGGCATGGCGTCCTGGTACAAGATGGGGTCAACGACGGCGAGCGGCGAGCACATGAACGCCAACGCCTACGCTGCCGCCCATCGCACGCTTCCTTTCGGGACCCGGGTGCGGGTTGAAAATCTCGCCAACGGCCATTCCGTGGTCGTGCGCATCAATGATCGGGGGCCGTATGCCGCCCGGCGCATCATCGATGTCACGCGCAGCGCGGCGATCATGCTCGGCATGATCGATACGGGCACCGCCCGTGTTCGCCTGACGGCGCTGGACACCGGCGTCGCGCTCACCGGCTGCTCGTAGGACTCTTCTCGCGCCTATTCCTCGTCCAGTCGGTCGAACGCGGTTGATTTGATCAACGCGACGACCGGCTGACCAACCCTCAGATCCAGATCCTTCAGCGCTCCGGTCGTAATCCGCGCGATCAGCGGATCGCCGCCGGCGTTGAGCTTTACTTCCGCCGCGCCGCGCTCTGCCGCGCCGATCTCGGCGACCGTTGCCGCCAGCCGGTTGCGGATCGACAGTCGGCCCGGCTCGCCAACGGCAAGCGCGATATCGCGGGCGCGAACCCTGAGCCGCACCGTCGTTCCCGCCTGCGCGTTGCGCCATGGCACGGACAGCCGCCCCGCCGGGTGTTCCAGCACCGTAACGCCAGCCGCGGCATCGCTTGCCGCAACGCGGGCGCTGACCACCGTGCTCGCCTCGAAGTGGCCCGTGAAGCGGCGGAGGTCGAGGCGGCCGAACACCTCGTTCACCGAACCCGACGCTATGGTGACGCCATCGGCGAGCAGCACCAGCGTATCGGCGAGCGTCGCGATTTCCTCCACGGCATGGCTGACATAGACCATCGGCAGCCGGGTCTCGCTCGCCAGCCGCTCGATGTAGGGCACGATTTCCGCCTTGCGCGCAGCATCGAGCGCGGCGAGCGGCTCGTCCATCAGCAGGAGCGACGGCTCCGCCAGCAGCGCCCGGCCGATGGCGACGCGCTGCTTCTCGCCGCCGGAAAGGTCGGCCGGCCGCCGCGCGAGGAGCGGTGCGATGTCGAGCAGCGCGGCGATTTCGTCAAGACT
Source organism: uncultured Hyphomicrobiales bacterium (assembly GCA_964407155.1). Taxonomy (GTDB): domain Bacteria; phylum Pseudomonadota; class Alphaproteobacteria; order Rhizobiales; family Kaistiaceae; genus DASZQY01. The sequence continues at coordinate 9,935 of CAYOUO010000160.1, forward strand.
TGCCGCATCGGCGCGTCTGCCGCCGAAGGTGCGGCCATAGAGCAGGTTCGCGCGCACGGAGAGGTGGGGGAAGAGCCGCCCCTCCTGGAAGACGTAGCCGAGGGCGCGGCGGTGCGCGGGCACGTCGATGCCCGCCGCGGAATCGAACAGCACCGTATCGTCCAGCCGGATGACGCCGCGGTCCGGCCGCGTCAGCCCGGCGATCAGGTTGACGAGGGTGGTCTTGCCGCTGCCCGAACGTCCGAACAGTGCCGTGATGCGGCCGTGGCTCTCGAAGCGCGCCTTCAGGCGAAAGGCGCCAAAGGCCTTTTCCGCGTCGACGAAAAGCGTCATCGGCCGACCGCGCGGCGGGCCGCGCGCCGGGACAGGGCATCGGAGGCCATCAGCGCCGCGAACGCGATGATGACCGAGATCGCGGTGAGGCGAAGCGCCGCGAGATCGCCGCCCGGCGTCTGGATGTCGGTGTAGATCGCGGAGGGGATCGTCTGCGTCGCGCCCGGAATGTTGCCGAC
>CAYOUO010000161.1:0-3903 GCA_964407155.1 uncultured Hyphomicrobiales bacterium
TGCCGCGCTGTCGCGACGTAGTAGCCCTCGCCATAGCCGTAGCCGAGCACCGCGCCGAGATAGAGCCGGATCACGGTGGTGATGATGATCGTCCACCAGACCAGAGCACGGGGGCTGACACCGGCCCAGGGGCGGGCCGCACTTATTGCGGGAGAGGACATGTCTTCGCTGGCGTTGGAAGGGGCGGATCAGGACGGCCAGCCTTATAGCGTGCGAAGCCGGTGCGGAGAACGCGTCATGCTGTCGAGCGGCGCCAGGTGAACAGCCGCGACATCGTGTAGTTCCAGACCACGCCGATGAGCGCGCCGGCGATCCCCGCGAGCCACCAGCTCCGCCCGCGATCGTAAAGCAGCTGCCCGATGCCGACATTGGCGAGCGCGCCGACGGCGCCGATCACGTAGAACGAGGCGAGGCCGCCGAAGAAGGCAGCGCCGCGCAGGCGCTGGTCGCGGTAGGTGATCATGTTGTTGAGCACGAAGTTCCAGGTCATCGCGGCAACCACCGCGACCGTGCTGGCGATCGTGAAATGCGCGCCGAGCGCCTTCAAGAGCCAGAGCGTCACCAGGTGGACGACGATGCCGGTGCCGCCGACCAGCGAGAAAATCACGAGCCTGAGCGGCAGAAAGCGGCCGACGAGCTTGTCCAGCACCAGTGTGCCGAACTCCCACATCGCCATGGTGTCGAGCTTGCTTTCGCCGTGCAGCCGCTTGTTGAACCCGCACGCCACCTCGGCAAAGCGCAATGGCCGCGGGGCCGAGGCGAACAGGTCGAGGAGGATCTTGAACCCCTGCTGCGAAAGGCTCCGCACCGTCTCGTCGAAGGCCGGCCGCGCCATCAGGAAAAAACCGCTCATCGGGTCGGTGAGATCTGCCTTCAGGATCAGCCGGGCAACCCGGCCGCCGACGCGGCTGGCCTGCTTGCGGAAACTGTTGGCCAGGCCCTCGGTGTTGCCGCCGGCGACGTAACGGCTGCCGACGACGATGTCGAGCCGCTCGGCGCGAATGCGCTTCAGCATCTCGGGCAGAACCGTGTCGTCATGCTGGAGATCGCCGTCCATCACCGCGAAATACGGCGCTGCCGACGACAGCACACCCTCGACGCAGGCCGTGGACAGCCCGCGCCGGCCGATGCGCCGGATCACACGCACCCGCTGGTCGCGGAGCGCGATATCGCGCACGATACCGGCCGTCCCGTCCGGGGAATCGTCATCGACGAAGACCACTTCCCAGCGCGTGCCCTTCAGCACCGCGTCGAGGCGCTCCACCACCAGAGGAACGTTCTTCGCCTCGTTGAAGGTGGGCACCACCACGGTGAGCTCGACGGCCGCATCCCGGGAGGATGGCCGCGCCTCGGTCATTGTCTGGGCGTCCAACGCGTTGGTCTCTGTCCTGGTCCAGCCTCAGTCCCGCCGCGGCGTCTCATAGCAGAGTGCACCAGCGCCGAAAACCACCCCAGACCACCTGCCCAGACGACCTGCCCGGAGCGCTTGCCAACGCCGGCCGTCGGGGGCAACACTCCGGAACGAGGGGACCCGGCCCAAAAGGCCGAAATCGGAGAGATGAATACGATGGCCAAGTCCATGAAGTCCGCCACCGACCGGCGCAAGGCGCCCATCACCACGCCGACCGACCTCGGCTCCAACGCGCGGCGCGACATCGCCAACGCGCTGAATGCCCTGCTTGCCGACGCGTTCGCGCTTTACCTCAAGACCAAGAATTTCCACTGGCACGTCAGCGGCCCGCATTTCCGCGATTATCATCTGATGTTCGACGAGCAGGCGGCGCAGATCTTCGCTTCCACCGACGACATCGCCGAGCGCGTGCGCAAGGTCGGCGGCACGACGCTGCGCTCCATCGGCCACATCGGCCGCCTGCAGCGCGTGCTCGACAACGATGCGGATTACGTCACGCCGGAGGACATGCTCGCCGAGTTGGCCGAGGACAACCGCACCTTCGTCACGCATCTGCGCGAGGCGCACGAGGTGGCCGACGAGGAGGGCGACAGCGCCACGACCAGCCTCATCGAGGTCTGGATCGACGAAGCCGAGCGCCGCGCCTGGTTCCTTTTCGAGGCGAGCCGCCGCTGACCCGGCCTACCCGATGGCTTCCTTGATCGCCGCGACGTCGAACTCGCCGAGTTGCTTGGCGGTGCCGCGGCGATAAACCGCGTCGGTCGCCTCCACCATGTCGAGCTTCAGCCCGAGGCGACGCGCCATCGCCTCGGCGTAGCCCACGTCCTTCTGCATCAGCTTGAGCGAGAAGTCCGGGCTGTCGTAGCGGCGCTCGGCGACTCGTCCGATCTTGTTCAGCACCATCGGGCTCGCCGATACGCCGGTCTTCATCAACTCGACCGCCTGTGTGAGATCGATGCCCGCCTTCGCGGCCAGCGCCAGCGCCTCGGACAGGACGGCGAGATGGGCCGCGCCCATCACGTTGTTGATCAGCTTCCAGGTGGCCCCGGCGCCGGTCGGGCCGAGGTGATGCACCGCCTGCCCCACCGCGTCGAGTGCGGCGCGGGCCCTCGCCAGCGTTGCCGCATCGCCGCCGACGAAGAAGACGAGCTTGCCATCGTTCGCGGCCGCGCGGCTGCCGCCGACCGGCGCATCAAGGAGATCGCCGCCCTTGGCCCGCACGAGCCCGGCGAGTTCCCGGATCCACTCCGGCGTCAGCGTGCTCGATTCGATCGCGATCGCGCCCTGCTTCAGCCCGGCGAGCGCGCCGTCGGCTCCCGTCCACACGCCGCGCGAGACCGCGTCGTCCGCCACCATGGCGGCAACGATATCGGCGCCCGCAGCCGCCTCCCGCGGCGTGGCGGCGATGCGCGCGCCCCGGGCGGCCAGCGGCTCCGCCCGCGCGCGCGTGCGATTGTAGACGGAGACGTCAAAGCCCTTGGCCAGCCAATTGGACGCCATGCCATAGCCCATGGTGCCAAGGCCAATAATTGCGACGCGCTGCATGTGCGGACACTCCGTCTGGTCGTGCGGATGGGGTTGCCGAGCCTATCACGCAGCCCCGCAATGCCAAGCCGCCGCGCTGCGGCTCGCGGTCACGCAGCCGGCTTGTGGTAGTCGAATGCGTTGTCCCAGCGTTCGTCGAGGCAGCGCAGCGCTTCGCCGATCGGCGGCACGCTCAGACGCTCGCCCTGACGCTTCAGAAGTCCGTAGCTCTCCAGCGTGGCGAGCGCATCCGCCACCTCGAAGTCGATGTCGACGCCAAATCTTGCCTTCAGCCAGGCCTCGACCCGGCGGTCGAGCGTGGCTTCATCGTCCGGCTGGGAGAGCAGGAAGCGGTACGCCAGCAGCGATTCCTTGAAGTCCTGCTCCTCACCCGCCCCGACCAGCGCCTCGAATACGCCGCCGTTGTTGTTGACGTTGCGGAAGTAGATGCTGTCCTTGACCGTGATGAGGTAGCGCAGCGCCTTGCGCTGATACTTCAGCCACTGGTGTGCCGCGAAGCCGCCGAGCGCGGCGATCCCGCTCATCACCGCCAGCGCCTGCTTGAGATGGTCCTGCTCGACCGCGCCCTGATAGCCGAAGTGCACGCCGGCGATGACCAGCAGGATCGCCAGCGTCGGCGCGAGCTTCATCAGGATGGGCACGCCGCCGATCACCGCCGGCAGCCCGAGCGTCCAGCGGTCGCGGCTGTTCATCACCACCCGCACATCCGGCAGCAGCGAATCGAGATCGGCGCTGGCGATGTCGTGGAAGTACTTGATCAGCACCGCGCCATCGCCCACCCGCGGGCGCCGCCGTCCCGTCGCGATCGGAGACGGCTTGGTCGCGGCAAACAGCACCACGTCGTCATAGACATCGAGTTCCTGCAGGCGGGGCCCGCGCTTGAGGAAGCCGCCTCGTTCGACGCGTTCCTTGTGCGTGCCGCGCGCGAACACCCGCACGTCGCGATA
>CAYOUO010000162.1:0-11410 GCA_964407155.1 uncultured Hyphomicrobiales bacterium
GTGCTTTTTTGAATGGTGTAACGGCGAACCGCCGGGTTATACGGATTTCGCGCAGGCTAGAGCAGTTTAACGGCAATGAATCGGATCGGACGCGCTGCCATGGCTATTCGATCTGACGTCGAAGAAAAATCCGCGCCGGGCTTTTCCTGGCGCCGGCTTCCCCAAGCCTCGCTGTCGCAGAGCATCATAGCCCAGGTGCGGCACGAATTGTTTTCAGGCAAGCTCAAGCCAGGCGATTATCTCGGCACCGAGGCCTCGTTATCCCAAAGCTTCGGCGTCAGCCGGATGGCGACCCGGGATGCAGTCCGAGCGCTCCATGCCAGCGGTGTTATCGAAGCGCGGCGTGGCAACGGCGGCGGCATCAGGATTGCCCACGGCGATCCGGATCGGTTTGCCGATGCACTGGCCATCCAGTTGAAGCTGGTCGGTGTCTCGGTAAAGGAAATCGTGGACGCGCACGTCACGATCGAGACGGCCGCGGCCGAGTTGGCCGCAACCCGTGCGACTGACGCCGACCTGGAGAAGTTGCGGCAACACTTCGATGACCTGCGTGCATCGGTCAAAAACAAAGACCTGGCCGGCTACATCGATCACTTGCTGGCCTTTCACCTCACGCTCGCCCGAGCCTCCCACAACCGGGCCCTGAGCACCCTCCTGCAAGGATATTTTAGCGTCCTCGAGGACTTCTATCGCGGGCGCGCTAGCCATGCCGTAGGTCTTCGCGTTGTGCGACACGTCGGCAAGATACTGCAGGCGCTGAAGGACCGTGACCGGGAGCAGACGAGAACCTACATGCTTTCGTTGTTTCGGCCGTTGGCCAATTTTGAGGATTCTGCCGGTCGCTGACGCATCGACGTTTCCGGCGCGGGTATCCCGCCGGTCATGTCGCCACCGGTGCGAATTGGGCGATCGCGGCGTCATAGGCGCGGCGCGCTGCTTCCATCAGCGGCAGCACTCGGTGAACCTGCGATAGAATCTCGACCCCATAGTAGCCATCGAATCCCGCGGCTTCGCATGCCGCGATAAAGCCGCGGACGTCGAGATCGCCTTCGCCGGGCAACTCGCGATGCTGGGTCGAGTCTTCGAGCAGCGAGCCGATCGGCGTCGCGTGGGCGTCGGCGATTTCGGCCGCCGTGAACCATTTTTTCGGGATGCGCGCGATCTCCGCGTTTGACACGCCGCAGCGGGATGTGTGCCAGACGTCGATGCAAAGACCGCCGTTTTCCGCGCCGGCGCCTTCGACGATGCGGAGGCAGCGTTCGAGCGTGCGGATATCGGTGAACGGCATCATCTCGAGCGCCACGCGGGTGCCCGCATTGGCCGCATCCGCGCACAGCTTCCGGAACGCCGCGACCAGGTGATCGTCGGACCATTCGCCGCCCTCGGGATCGCCATACGCCTTTATGTAGTAGGCGCCGAGTTTCTCGGCGGCTTCCAGCATGATCGCCCACGCGCGGTCGGAGGCCTGTTTACGGGCACCGCTGGCGAACCATCCGCCGATGATCTCGATCTCCACGTGGCCAATGCCGTTGTCGTCCAGGATGCGCTTCATGGCCGGATAGCCGAGCTTCGCAGAGACTGCCTCGAGGTCGTCGGAGTTCAGACCTATGCCCCGAAAGCCTGCCTTCGACGCAGCCTCTACCCGGTTGCGAAACCCGAACGGACTGACTTCGGTGGGCCCGGTCGCATAGACGTTGCCGGCAAGGGTCCAGTAGCTGGCGACGAATTCGATCCTGCGCATGATTCACATCGCCGCCTCGGGCACTTCGGATTCTATTTGCCTGGCGACCTCCTCGGCGACCTCCTCGGCCGTATCTACGTCCATCGCTGTCCCTGCTGCAGCTGCGCCGCGGTGGGGACGCGAACGATGCTTCTCTCCTCGCGCGTTCATATCGAAATCGGTCGCGGTGATCTTGGGATGGAACACGCTCACGACGATATTGTCCTTCGCCAATTCCTGCCGGGCCGTCAGCGATATCGCGTTCAGAGCGTATTTGGTCGAGGCGTAGGCGGAGAGGCCCGGGAAATAATTCTTCGACACACGTGAGCTTATGTTGAGGATCATGCCGCCGCCCTGCTCGCGCATAATGGGGATCACCGCCTGCATCGCCCGCACGATCGCGAAAACGTTCAGGTTCATTATTCTCTGATAGTCGTCCAGGTTGACGTGCTCGAGCGGCGCCCTCAGCCCCTGCCCCGCGTTGTTGATGAGCACGTCGATGCGGCCGAACGCATCCCTGGTCTTTTGGACGAGTGCAGCAATGTCCGCCGGCTTCTCCATGTCCGCCGGCATGGCGAAAGAGTTCGGAATCTCTTTCTCTATCTCTGCGAGCTTTTTCTCCGAGCGCGCCGCCAGCACGACGCGCGCGCCCTCTCGCGCGAGAACCCGAGCCGTGGCCAGGCCGATGCCGCTCGATGCGCCCGTAATAATGATGACCGAGTCTTTGATCTGCATACGCTCACCATGCTGCGCCCCGTTGTTATGAAGCTTCCATGAAGAATGAAAGCGCGAAAGATCTGACCGCGCAGCAGGTGTCTTGCCGGACCTCCGAGCCGAGGCGCTGACAATGTTCACGAGGCCAGGGATGAATGGCATCCACAGTGCCGCGCGGACACGACCCGACGCGACCCCGCGAAAGCTGGCACGCCTCCATATCCGCATATCCGCAGAAGAACGCGGAGTTGCGCGCCCGACGCGACCCGCTTAACCGGCCATTGGATACTCGACGCAAATCGTTAAGCGGCCTGGCTGGGGCGCCTGGATTCGAACCAGGGGATGGCGGAATCAAAATCCGCTGCCTTACCACTTGGCTACGCCCCATACCGGCGGCCGGGATTTCGAGCCCCGGCGACCCGCATGCTCATATAGCGACGGTCGGGCAGCAGCAATGGAGGCGACGGCCAACGCCCACCAGAAATGCCGCCGTTCCAGCCTCTTTGGAATGCCTTGTCGTGCGCAGGGGGCGCAGTTATAAGACGGCTCCCGTGACCGGCCGGAGTGTAGCGCAGCCTGGTAGCGCACCTGCTTCGGGAGCAGGGGGTCGCAGGTTCGAATCCTGCCACTCCGACCATCAAACCTCCGGCGCTGCGCAATTTCTTCGGCTGTTGATGCGCGCGTGATGCCACCGCGGAGAGCGCGGCGCGACAGATCGGGCAACCTTCTTCCACCGCTTTGCTGCCGAGCGGCGCGGCTTGGAAGCACGAGCCGCTTTCGCGCGGGAGCGATCAGTGAGCCGGTCGCCATGACGTCACCGGCCCACCTCTATCTGGCAGATTCCAAAAGAGACAGCCGTCGAGGTTCGGCAACTAATGCGATAGCCCGCGTTGTCTTCTCTTAATAGTTGTGCTCCATTGCCGCACACGCAGAGCGTGAGGACGGCATCATGGTGGCAACGCGCAATCTCGAGCAATATGGAGAACTGCACCGGACGAAACGCTACGGAATCAGCGGCGCGCGGCGCAAACATTTCGTCCAGCCGTGGATCGCTGCGCTGAAACCTACCTCGATTCTGGACTACGGTGCCGGCCAAAGCACGCTGGTGAACCTGCTGTCGATCCACACGCTGAGAGTGCGCGACCGCTACGATCCGGCCATTCCGGAGATCGCGACGATCCCGCGCTCCTCCTACGATGTCGTTCTGTGCACCGATGTGCTGGAACACCTGGATGAAGCGGAGATCGAGCCGGTCCTTCGTCATGTCAGACAGCATTCGCCGCTGGCGGTGTTCACCATCGGAATGGGCACCGCCAAAGCTGTTTTGCCTTCGGGAGAAAACGCGCACGCGACGGTGAAGCCGGCTCTGTGGTGGCTCATGACTTTGCGCGACGTCTTTCCCGACGCCACACTGGTTTCGGCCAACCGGAAGTTCGCGACGATCCTGTCCTTCCGTCCGAGTTTCGCACAGCGTGTCAGCGGTGCGGCGGCACGGCTCGCTTTCAGGGCGCAGCATCTATCCGGATAAAGTCTCGCGGCGCGCGGGGCGTGGGGCGCTTCCGGTGTCGGTGGTTCGCCTACGTCGGAACGCGTCTGCTGCCGCCGCGCGTCAGCCAGTTGCGCACCTGCATCCAGCGCGAGGGCGTCACCTCGGCGATCGCCATGCCGAGAGCGATCGCCAGGCCGAAGATCACGAACTGGAACGCCGTCGACAGCCCGAGGATCTTGAGCAGCTGGATCAGCTGGGTGAGAAAAAGCGCTGCGCAGCCCACCGCGATCATGCTGCCGAGGCCGCCTGAAATGGCAGTGCCGCCGAGCACGGCCGCGGCGATCGGCGCGAGCAGATAAGGATCGCCGACCAGAAGGGTCGGGTTGCGAATGAATGCGGAGACGAGAATGCCCACGATGCCGTAGAGCAGGCCCGCCACCGTGAATGCGGCGATCTGGTAACCCCGCACGTTGATGCCGGCGATCCATGCCGCCTGCGGATTGGCGCCGGCAGCCGAAAACCTCCGGCCGAGGGTCGACCGGCGCAGGATCACAGCCAGCAACACCAGCAGCACGATCGCGACCCAGGCTGAAACGTTGAGGCCGAGAAAGCGCGATCCGCCCCAGTCGGCAAGCACCTTGGGTACGCGCGATTCAGCCGGCAGTCCCTCCCGGTACCACAACGTGATGCCGGAGGTGATCGCGCCGACCGCGAGCGTGACGATGAGCGCGTTGAGCTCGAGGATCGCGACAAGCAGTCCGTTGACGAGGCCGACCGCGGCCGCACACGCCAGCGCGACGACAGTTGCGGTCAGCGTCCAGTCGTCGCTGCCGCCGGAAACACCGAGCAGGATCGTGCTGGCGAGCGCCACGATCGACGGGATCGACAGATCGATGCCGCGCGACATGATGACGATCGCCTCGCCTGCGGAAGCGATCGCGAGAAAGGCGGCCAGCGGAACGACGGCGGCCAGAGTCGTCGGCAGAAGGCTGCGCGGCGCCACGATGGCGCTGACGACAATCAGGATCAACAGCGCAAGCCATATCGCAGCATAGCGCTTCTGAAAGCGGAACAGCGGAACCTGGCCTGCCATCATCGCTGCCGTCTCGACGGGAGCTGGAGCATCTGCCGGAGCGCTCACGGCGAGGGCACCGGCCGCGACAGACGCACGCTCCTCGTCACCCACGTCCATAGTCGCACAATCGGCTGCCAGCCGGAATAGATGAGGACGGCGAACAGCGTCAGCGCGCCGCTGATGATGACCCCTGCCCCGGTGTTGAGATCGAGGAGCGTTATGATGTTGAGGATCATCGTGAAGAACAGCGCGCCGAGGGCGGCGGCGATGAACGATCCGCGTCCCCCGGTCAGGGCGGCGCCGCCGAGCACGGCGGCGGCGATGCTGGTGAGCGTATAGGTCGAGCCGACGGTCGGATGGCCGAAGCCGACCTCGGAGGCCAGGAACAGGCCCGCGATCGCGGACAGCACGCCGGACAGCAGATACGCCCTGAGATAGACCAGATTGAGCCTGACGCCGTTGCGCTTGGCGGCCTCGTCGCGAAAGCCGACCGCGCGCAGTTTCAGTCCGCTCTGCGTTGCGTAGAGCCAGACGTCTCCGACGATTGCGAGCGCCAGGATGGCGAAAAACGAGACCGGAACGAACCCGATGCGGAAGCGTAGAATATCGAGGAACGCGGTGTTGATCGTGCCGAACGGCGAAGGACGGCCGTAAAGGGCGAGGCCCTGGAAAATGCTGAGGGTCGCGATGGTCGTGATCACCGGGTTGATGCCGACGAAGCGAACCAGCGCACCGTTGAGGATGCCCGCGATCAGTCCGACTGCGAGGCAGATGAAGATACCGACGACGACAAGCGCCGGACCCGCGGTGTCGGCGATTACGAAGGATGCCAGAACGACGATGAGGCTCATCAGGGCACCAACCGAGATGTCGAAGCCACGCACCAGAAGAACGTTGAATTGCGCCATCGTCACCAGCGCCAGCGGCGCGGTGGCGAGGAGGATGTGCCGGATGTTGAGCGGCGACAGGAACACGTCCGACTGAACCGCGGCGTAGGCCGCCACGATCAGGGTCAGGACGGCGAGGAACGCCAGCGGCGTCCACCATCGGGTGCTGCTCGCGGCGAGCATTTCTCTCAGCCCCGCCAGCGATATGCCGACTGCTGCCGGTGCAGCCGCAGCCGCGGCGGAAGTGGCGGCGACTTCCTTCGAGGTCAGGAACGATGAAACGATATTGGCCTCGGAGACATCGTCGCCGACGAGCTCGCGGATGATGCGGCCACGCGAAAAAACGAGGACGCGGTCGCAGATGCCGGCCAGTTCCAGCGCGTCCGACGAGTTGACGACGCACGCCAGGCCGGCGTTCGTCTTGTCGCGGATGGCGCGGTAGATGTCGAAGCGCGCCTTCGCATCGACGCCCTGCGTGGGTTCGTCAATGAGCACCACCTTCGCCTCGTGCAGGAACGTGCGGTCGAGGACCGTCTTCTGCTGGTTGCCGCCCGAGAGTCCACTGATTGGCTGCTCCAGGCTGGGCGTGACGATGTTGAGCTGTTCGACAAGCGATGCGGCGATGGTCCTCTCGCGCGGCGCCGATACGAACCCGCCCGATGCCAGCTTCTGCAAAACCTGCACCGTCATGTTCTCGCGAACGCCAAGCGCCGGAAACACGGATTCGTGCGAGCGGTCGGCGCTGATCGATATGATGCCCGCCGCGAGAGCGGCGCGTGGACCGGCGAGGCGGACGGGGTCACCAGCGCAGGCAATCTCTCCCGTCGCCTCGACGAGCCCGCCAAGCGCGCGCAAAGCATCGCGCTGGCCGTTGCCTTCGGCACCAGCGAAGCCAAGGATCTCGCCCCGGCGCACCTCCAGCGACACGTCACGGAAACGCGCTCCGGCGAGATTTCGGGCCGACAGCGCCACGCGCGGCGTCTCCCCGGTCACGGCGGCCTGCGGATACTCCGCCTCGATCGGTCGTCCGACCATCAGCGCGATCAGGTCATGCTCGGAAAGGCTCGGGCTGACGTCGTAGGTGCCCTGCCCGACGCCATCGCGCAGGATGGTGACCCGCCGCGCCAGCGCCAGAATTTCCGGCAGGCGGTGGCTGACATAAACGACGGCGGTACCGGCGGCGCTGATGGCGCGAATGATGCGGCTCAGCTTTTCCACGCCGGAGATGTCCAGGCTCGACGTGGGTTCGTCGAGAAGCAGGACTTTCGGTTTCGAAGAGAGCGCCTTGACGATTTCGAGAAACTGCCGCTGCGACGGCGTCAGTTGACCGACAAACGCATCCGGCGAAATGCCGAGGTCATAGGGAGCGAGCAGCTCCGCGGCCCACTCGCGCTTGCTCTTTCCGGGCGGTCGCTCCGCGACCGCGAGCAGCAGGTTGTCGCTGACGGTCAGCTCACGCACGAGGGAATCGTCCTGGTAGACCGTCGCCAGTCCGAGGCTGCGCGCCGAGAGCGGATCGGCGGCGCCCAGCTGTTGTCCCATGATCTCGACGGTGCCGCTGTCGGCCACCACGGCGCCGCTGGCGATACCGAGCAGCGTGCTCTTGCCCGAACCGTTTTCGCCCAGCACGGCATGAATTTCGCCGACCCGGCATTCGAAGCTCACGTGATCGAGCGCGAGGACGCCGGGATACCGTTTTGTCACGCCGGTCAGTCGAAGCGCGCCGTCCGCCATTGCTTTTACCTGCTGCGATACGGGCGCGGACTTTGGCGTCCGCGCCCGCTCTGCCTACGGGAGGGCTGAAGGAAACGTCTACTTCTTGAACATCGCCTTCAGCATGTCGTCGTCGAGTGTGGTGGACACCGACGCGTCTTGTGGCAGCTCCGGATTGCACATGCCCTTCTGAACCTGGCGGAACTTGAAAGGCACGTCGACGGTAGTCGGGATGTCGGCCCCGGCGAGCTTCATCTCTCCCGCGGTCAGCGCGATGGCGGACTGGAAGTTATGGCCGGAGGCGAAGAAGATCTTGAAGTTGGGGTCGTTGATCTTCTCCCAGTCGCAGAAGAGGCCCTGCTCGTCGGTGCGCAGCGCGACGACCATGTCAGGTGCCTTCTTCGCTTCCTGGTAGGCGCGCAGGCCGCCACGGAAGCCGTCGGCATACTCGTAGATGTAGCCATCGACCGGCTTGCCCTGCGCGAGGAAGCCCGACACCGCCTGGAAGGTGCCTTCCTGCGTCCAGTTCGTGTCGGCTTTGCCGAGCAGCGTCATCTTCGGATACTTGGCAGCCATCTCGGCATCGGCGCACTTCTGCCACGCGGCGCTGAGGCCGTTGCCGGGCGTTCCGCCGAGTTCCACGACGTTGGCGTCAGGCTTTCCGGCGGTTGCGACGGAATCGATCATGCCGTTGCCGAGATTGCAGAGGTTCTCGGACACCGTGGTGAGATAGTCCTTGCCGGGCGTCCCGCCGACATAGGTGCCGTTGTGGAGGATTACGAGGCTGCCGGCTTCCGTCGCCTCCTGGATGGTGGGCAAGAGCGCGGTACTGGCGTCGGCGAACACGACGATGATGTTCGCCTTCTGCGCGATCAGGCTGCGCAGGTCGGAGATCGACTTCGTCGGGTCGTTGCGGCCCGAGGTGTAGATGATCTTCTTGACGTTGTCGTACTTCAGCGCCTGGACGATGAATTCCATCTTCGTCACCTGGCGCCAGACGTTCTCGCCGAAGCCGTCGGCGAGCGCGACGGTCAGCGTGCCGTGGCCGGTCTCGCAAACCGAATCCTTCCAGCACTTCAGCGCCAGCTCGCGCTGATCCGGCGTCAGATCCTGACCGACCAGCTTGAAGGTCTCGGCGACGATCGGATTGATGTTGTCGCTTTGGCCGAGCGACTTCATCAGAAGCGCATTCACATCGCGCGCCATAGAAGGCGCCGATACAAGTAGTGCCGCTGACAGTCCGAGGACCGTCGGCGCGACTGCACGCTTGAACCAATTCATTGGATTCCTCCCTGAGCCTGTTTTTCCGGCGCGGCCGCCACTACTTCTTCGAGAGCCACGGGTATCGCGCCGTATCCTTCCCCGCGTAATCGGGGTCGAGATAGATGAAGCACCGCTGAATCTTCCAATCGCGAATTTCGAACACGTCGCACCAGTAGCCAGCGCCGTGATAGGGCACGCCGGCACGCCACGGCCCGTCGCGATGCTCGCCGTAGCTCGTGCCCTCGACCGCCAGCGTGTCCGTGCCGGTCAGGATCCAGTTGAAGTGCGAATAGTCGTGGGTGATGGCCTTGATGGTGGCGCCGACGTCGCCGAACATCTTGCCGATCTGCTCGTGGCCGTGCGCGAGACCCCACTTGGGGAAATAGACGAGCGCGTCTTCGGCGAAGAGTTCCATGATCGATCCGCCGCCCGGGCGCACACCGGCCTTGTCGAAGGCCTTGAGATATTCGACGACGACCGACTTGCGCTGTTCGTCCGTCATTGTCTGCGTAGACAGAGCCATGTTTCCCTCCTCCCGGTCTGCGTGGGGCTAGTTACGTGCGGGCTGGCCGTGAGCCGATTTCGCTGCGAGATAGGCGAAGGCGAGGATCGGACCGATCGTGCCGCCGCCCGCCCAGTATGCGCGACCGGCCACCGACGCGACGCAGTTGCCGACGCCGTAGAGGCCCGGGATGGCCTTGCCCATCGCATCGAGCACCTGCCCGTGCCGATTGGTGAGCGGGCCGCCTTTGGTATCGAGGTTCCCGCCAGTCATCAGCGCGGCGTAGTAAGGCCCCTTGTCGCCGATCGGATACATCGTCGGATTGGGGCCGGCCGGCGAAGCGGCTGCGGGGCCGGTGAACAGGAGCTCGACCTGCCGTTCGCCGCGGTGGAAATCGAGATCCTTGCCATTCCTGGCGAACTCGTTGAAGCGCCCCACCGTTGCCTTGAGATTGGTGGCGAAGTCGCTCGCAAGCCGCATGTTGCCGATCGAGCTGCCGTATTTCTTGAGGCGCGCATCGATCGCACCGGCGAGTTGCTCGAGCGTATCGCCCTTGATGACGTGCGCGTCATCCTTGCCCTCCGGCACGATGAACCGCCCGTATTCGTCGCTGGCAGAGTTCTCCTGGCTGCGCTGGTCCCAGATCGCCATCAGGACGAGGTTCGGGTAGTTGGACTGCGTCGGGTCCCACTTGAAAAAGGCCTGCGCGGATTCGTTGTAGGCGAGCTTCTCGTTGGTCACCCGCTTGCCGTTGCGGTCGACGTAGATCATCGAATCGCCCGACGGCGAGAACGTGCCGATCAGGGTAGGATCCTTGTTCAGCGCCTTTTCCAGAACGATCGGGCACATCCACGCGTAATTCATGTTGCGCAGCGTAGCGCCGAGCGCCGAGCCGATGTTGACGAAGTCGCCTTCGTTGGTGACGGCGGCGCAACCGCCGAAAACCGGAGCGCTGAGGAAGTTCTTGCGCATCTCGGCATCGTGCGTGAAACCGCCGCTGGCGAAGATGACGCCCTTGCGCCCCTTGAAGCGCAGCGTCTTGCCGTCAGCAGTGTCCGCCTCGACGCCGATCACCTCGCCCCTTTCGTTGACCACCGCGCGCTGCACGCGATGTCCGGTGCGGACGTCGACGCCGGCCTTGCGCGCGGCATCCGACATCGTGCGGATCGCGACCTCGCCGCCGTCCGACATGGAATCGCGGGCGCCTTTCGGCAGAAGCACGCGGCCGGTCGTCGCCTTGTCCTCGGGGAGCTCGGCCCAGTAGTCGGGCACCGCCTCGCAGTGGCGGTACTCGAGCGCACCCTTGCCGGCGAGCAATTCCGTCGCCGTCGAGGCGTAATCGTAAATCGCCTCGCAGGCGTCGTACTCCCATTCAGACAGGCCGAAGCGCGGGCTGTTGGCGTCGTAGGCCTGCGGCTGCGACAGCCGCGCCATGTAGCGGATGCAGTCCGCTTTCTCGTCGCGAAGCCCGAGAGCCTGCATCGGCTTGTTGTTCGGAACCCAGTACCAGAACGCGGCCTTCTTGGTCGTGCCGCCGACCTCGTCCGCCTTCTCCAGCACCAGGACTTTGTTACCTTCCCAGGCGAGGAACAGGGACGAAGCGAATCCCGCCGCACCGCTTCCGACAACAACGACGTCGAACTCACCATCAAACCTCGTTGCCTTAGCCGGCGCCGGCGACTGGCGACCAATACGAGCCATCGATTTCCTCCCGCGAGCCCTTGTCCGTCGCTCGCTTCTGTCCGGACGATTGTCCCGCGGGGCCGGAGGCGTCTTTCAAGAAACCGTCGTTTTGTTGATTCCTGCTTATGAAATGTTCAGCCGCAGTCGGCGGCGCCTGCATGTTGTGCAGTTCCAGGAAATCTGTTTTTATAATCGCTCGCAGCTTCGTCGCTCATGCGCGAAGCCGTCGGCCCGGTGGTGGGAGATTTCCGGGTCTGGCAAGAAATATCGCCATGCTTTGCCAGGGAGGAGCAGGCGGTTGGTGCGTCTCGGCACGCAGGTCCCGGCTCGATACAGGGGCCTTGAACAGTTCCGGCTCGTCGCA
>CAYOUO010000163.1:0-4785 GCA_964407155.1 uncultured Hyphomicrobiales bacterium
GCGCAGGCCGGCGGGCTCGGCGTGATCCATCGCAATCTTACGCCGGACGAACAAGCCGAAGCGGTCAGGCAGGTGAAAAAGTTCGAATCCGGCATGGTGGTGAACCCGGTCACGATCGGCCCCGAGGCGACGTTGGCCGACGCCCATGCGCTGATGCGCGCGCACGGCATTTCCGGCATTCCGGTGGTCGAGAACGGCGGGACGGGCGGGCACAATGCCGGCCGCCTCGTCGGCATCCTCACCAACCGCGACGTGCGCTTTGCCACCGATCCATCGCAGAAGGTGGCCGAGCTGATGACCAGCCGTAATCTGGTGACAGTCACCGACACTGTGGATCAGGATGAGGCGAAGCGGCTGCTGCACCAGCACCGCATCGAGAAGCTGCTCGTGGTCGACGATGACTATCGCTGCGTAGGCCTGATCACGGTCAAGGATATCGAGAAATCGCAGCTCAACCCGCACGCCACCAAGGATGCGCAGGGCCGGCTGCGCGTCGCTGCGGCGACCAGCGTCGGCGACGACGGCTTCGAGCGCGCCGAGCGGCTCATCGACGCGGGCGTCGACCTGCTGGTCATCGACACCGCGCACGGCCACTCGCAGCGCGTGCTCGATGCCGTAACGCGCGTCAAGAAGCTTTCCAATCGCGTGCAGGTGATTGCCGGTAACGTCGCTACCGGCGACGGTGCGCGGGCGCTGATCGATGCCGGCGTCGACGCGGTGAAGGTCGGCATCGGGCCAGGCTCGATCTGCACGACGCGGATCGTCGCGGGCGTCGGCGTGCCGCAGCTCACTGCTATCATGGATGCGGTCGCGGTGGGGCAAAAGGCGGACGTGCCGGTTATCGCCGACGGCGGCATCAAGTTCTCCGGCGATCTCGCCAAGGCGCTCGCCTCCGGCGCATCGGTGGCAATGATCGGCTCGCTGCTGGCCGGCACCGATGAGAGCCCGGGCGAGGTCTACCTGCATCAGGGCCGCTCGTACAAAGCCTATCGCGGCATGGGCTCGATCGGCGCGATGGCGCGCGGTTCGGCCGACCGCTATTTCCAGGCGGAGGTGCGCGACCAGCTCAAGCTCGTGCCGGAAGGGATCGAGGGACAGGTTCCGTATAAGGGTCCGGTCGGCGGCGTGCTCCACCAGCTCGCCGGCGGATTGCGCGCCGCGATGGGCTACGTCGGGGCGGCGACGCTCGAGGAATTCCGTACGAAGGCGCGGTTCATGCGCATCTCGTCGGCGGCGCTGCGCGAGAGCCACGTGCATGACGTTACGATCACGCGCGAAAGTCCCAACTATCCCGGGGCGGTCTGAGTCATTCCGCGAGGTGGACGATCTTTCCCTCCACGCTGCCGGCTTCCATCATCGCGGCGGCTTCGCGCGCCGCAAGAAGCGGCAGGCGGGCCGCGATCCTCGGCGAAAGCTGGCCAAGGCTGGCGAGCGCGAACAGGGAGGCGAGATCCTCACGAAACGGCGCGGGATCTTTGCGATAGAGCTGCGTGATTCCGAAGAACGTGGCCCGCCGGCCGTTGAGAAAGGCGGTAGAGAAGAGGCGCGCGAGCGAGATCGGTACGGTCGTCGTGCCGTTGTCGGTTGCGGCGAAGCCGATGCCGACAACGAGGCCGCCCCGGCGCGTGGCGCGCGTGTTCTGGAGCGCGAAGGCGCCGCCGAGATTGTCGAACGTGATATCGACTCCATCGGGCACAAGTCGCCGGACCTCGGCATCGATCGCGCCGGACCGGCTGTCGACCGGCGTTGCACCGAAGCTGCGGACGAGCGCGTGACGCCCTCTGCTCGCGGCGCCGAAGGTCGCCGTTCCGGTCAGGCGGAGCACTTCGAGCATCGCGGTGCCGATCCCGCCGGCGGCGCCGCTGACGAGCACGTTGTCGCCCGCTTTCACCTTCGCGACACGATGGATGGCCTGCCAGGCGGTCGTGTAGTTCAGAATGAGCGCGATGGCGGTCGCGTCGTCGACGTTGTCCGGCACCGGCACAAATATCTCGGCCGGCCGGATGAGCTTCTCGGCATAGCCGCCGTGGACGATGAGCGCAGCGACACGCTGGCCGATCCGCGGTTCGGTCACGCCGGAACCCAGCGCCTCGACCGCGCCGACGACCTCGTAGCCCGGCACGAAGGGTTTCCGCGGTGCGTACGGATAGAAGCCGCGCCGCATCAGGATGTCGGTGCCGCCGGCGCCGGTTGCCCGAACGGCGATGCGCACTTCGCCGGGCCCGGGATCGGTGACGGGCAGTTCCACGTCGCGGAGGACTTCGGGTCCGCCCTTTCCGGTCAGCATGACGGCGCGGTAGGAGGCCATCGGGGACGCTTTCGGTTGGCGCCGGCCATGGCGGCCGGGCAGGGGGTGACGCGGTGCTGCGCTCATTATAAAGCAGCGGCGGGCAGGCGGGTGCGTCGGAAGAGAAAGAAGTTGGCGGCATGAGACTGGGCGGGCGCATCGCCGCGGCGATCGAGGTGCTGGAGGAGGTGGAAGGACGCCACCGGCCGGTCTCCGAGGCGCTCAAGGACTGGGGGGTAGCGCACCGGTTCGCCGGGTCGGGCGACCGCGCGGTCATCGGCAACATCGTCTACGACGCGCTGCGCTGGCGCGCCTCGAGCGCATGGCTGGCAGGGGGTGACAGCGCGCGCGGCGTGGTGCTGGCAATGCTGGCGCACCGCTGGCCTCTCGGGCTGGACGGCGTGGCGCAGGCGCTCGGTGCCGACCCCCATGCGCCCTCGGCGCTCACGGCGGAGGAGCGTCTGCGCCTGGAGCGCGCCAAGCTTGCCGAGGCCCCGGCGCACGTGCAGGCGGACGTGCCGGAGTGGACCGCGGCGCACTTCAGCGCACTGTTCGGCAGCGACTGGCAGGCGGAGGGGCAGGCGCTGGCAGAGCGGCCGCCGCTCGACATGCGCGCCAATCGCCTGCTCGCCGACCGTGACAGGGTGGTGGCAGCCCTCGGCAGGTTCGGTGCGCGCCCGACGCAGTACGCGCCGGACGGGGTGCGCATCGCTGCCACTTCCGGCGAGGGGCGCCATCCCAACGTCCAGGTCGAGCCCGCCTTCCAGCAGGGTTTTTTCGAGGTCCAGGACGAAGGTTCGCAGATCGCGGCGCTGATGACAGGCACGCTGGCGGCAGAGCAGGCGCTGGACCTGTGCGCGGGCGCGGGCGGGAAGGCGCTGGCCCTTGCCGCGATGACGGGCGGGAAAGGCCGCGTGATCGCGACCGACAGCGACCGCATGCGGCTCGCCCCGATTTTCGAGCGCGTCAAGCGCGCGGAAGCGCAGCGTGCCATCGAGGTGCGCGAGGCGGGCGCCGCCCTGGACGACCTTGCCAACCGCATGGACGTGGTGCTGGTCGACGCGCCGTGCACCGGCAGCGGGGTATGGCGGCGGCGGCCGGATGCCAAGTGGAAGCTGACCGAGCGCGCCCTCGGCAACCGCGTGGCAGAGCAGGCAGCGCTGTTGCCGCTCGCGGCACAGTACGTGCGCCCGGGCGGCAGGCTGGTCTACGTGACGTGCTCGCTGCTGCCGCCGGAGAACGACGGGCAGATCGAGACGTTTCTCGCCCATGCGCCGATGTTCGGCACGCTGACGGCAGGCGAGGCGCTGGCGGCTTCCGGGGTGAGCGGCAGGCTGGCGCAGGCCCTGCTCGCGACGGCGCGCGGCATCGTTCTATCCCCGCGGCGCACCGGGACCGACGGCTTCTACATCAGCGTGATGAGGCGGCAGTGAGCGCCGCCGAACGCCTGGTCGCGGACGTCGCCGGCCTCAAGGTGCTGTTCGTCATGGCGGCCGAGCCGGAATACGGCGCGCGGCTCAGGGAGATGATCACGCCGCTGATGACCGGGGTCGGCCCGGTCGAGGCGGCGGCATCGGTCGCGGCGGTTCTCGGCGCGCTCGGCGCCGAGCGCCGGCTGCCCGACCTCGTCTTCTCGCTCGGCTCGGCGGGGTCGCGCACGCTCGAGCACGCCGCGATCTACCAGGTGGCGAGCGTGAGCTATCGCGACATCGATGCCTCGGTGCTCGGCATCGAGCGAGGTTTGACGCCCTTCCTCGACGAGCCGCGCGTGATCGACATTCCCGACCGGCTGGCGGATATTCCGGCGGCGTCGCTGTCGACCGGCGGCGCGGTGATCTCCGGCAGCGCCTACGAGGCCATCGATGCCGACATGGTCGACATGGAGACATATGCGGTGCTGCGCGCAGCCCGCCGCTTCGACGTGCCAATGATCGGACTGCGCGGCATCAGTGACGGGCGGAACGCGCTCACCGGCATGCACGACTGGCGCGAATACCTGCACGTGATCGACGCGAAGCTCGCCGACGCCCTCGCTGCGTTCCGCGCCCAGGTGGCGAGCGGCGCCTTCCGGCTGAAGCAGGGCGCCGCATGATGCCCGCCGCGACATTTCATTTCCCGCCAGACACGGGCCGCCCATGACCGAGACCGTTCTCATCGTCGATTTCGGCAGCCAGGTGACGCAGCTCATCGCGCGGCGCGTGCGCGAGGCCGGCGTCTATTCCGAGATCGCGCCGTTCAACAAGGCCGAGGCGGCGGCGGCGCGGCTGAAGCCGCGCGCGATCATTCTCTCCGGCGGGCCGGCGAGCGTGCTCGATGCCGACGCGCCGCTCCTGCCGCCGCCGCTCTACGCGGCGGGGCTGCCGATGCTCGGCATCTGCTATGGCGAGCAGGCGATGGCGCACCAGCTCGGCGGCAAGGTGGAGAGCGAGCACAATCGCGAGTTCGGGCGCGCGTTCGTCGAGGTGGTGAAGGCCTCGGCGCTGTTTGACGGCGTGTGG
>CAYOUO010000164.1:0-3434 GCA_964407155.1 uncultured Hyphomicrobiales bacterium
CGTTCCGATGCCGGCCGCCGCCTGCCCAGCATTCGCAAATGCTCGTAAGCCGGTGACGGGATTGCTGAAATAGACCGTCGGAGGGATTGACTTGACCGCCGCTGCGACTGCCGCCGTAACGATGAGGCAAGGCGGCGTACAGCGAGCATCACCATGACGGATCGTCTGTTCCCGATGGACGAGGCGGGTGCCGGCATCTAGTTTGTCGGCTTCGACCCGATGCCGGTGCCGGCGACACCGCGGCGCCGGCGCGCGAGGAAGCTGGAAAAGCGGGTGGCCGTGCGGGTCTGGTTCGACCAGCGCGAACTGGTAAAGCTCAATGCGCGCGCGGTTGCCCAGGGTGTGGAGCTGCCCGAATACTTGCGGCGCCGGGCTCTGCGCGACCCGCGGAGCCGCCGGGTCGCCCCGCGGCGCGACGACCTCTTCGCCCAAGCCGAGATCACCCAGACCACGGTGGTGCGGTTGAGCGCCCGCCTGCCAACGGAGCTCGAGGAACGGATCACCGCCTATTTCTCTCCCGGCGATCGCGTCGTCGTCGAGACGGCCCGCGACCCGCCGATGCTGTCCGTTCTGCCGTCGCGGGCGAATGTCTTCGCCAAACTGGCGCAGTTCCTGACGATGCTGGCCGCTCCGCGTTGGCCGGGACAGCGCGCGGCGCCGCCGGCCGGAACTTGACCGCGGGCTCCCGCCCGCCTCGACCGGCTGCCGTCGCCCGCCTATATTGGTGAAGCCAGTCTGACGAGGTACGGGCATGAAATTCGGGCTTTTTGGCGGGGCGCGGGCGCGCGGCGGGCCGGCCGGCGACAGCGACGGCTACCACGATTTCATCAATTACGTGGTCGAGGCCGAAAAGCTCGGCTTTTCCAGCGTCTTTCTCGTCGAGCATCATTTCACCGGGTTCGGCCAGGTTTCGGCGTCGCTCAACCTGCTCAGCTACCTCGCGGCGCGCACCGACCGCATCCGTCTCGGCACCGCGGTGGTGGTGCTGCCGTGGCACAACCCGATCCTCGTCGCCGAGCAGGCGGCGACGCTCGACCTGTTGTCGAACGGCCGGCTCGACCTCGGCGTCGGCAAGGGCTACCGCAGCTACGAATTTTCCGGCTTCTGCGTGCCGCAGGACGAAGCGACCGAGCGCTTCGACGAGGCGATGGACGTCATCCGCCGGTCATGGAAGTCCGGCGGCGAACGCTTCTCCTACAAGGGCAAGTGGCACAGCTATGACAACGTGGTCGTCGAGCCGAGCCCGATCCAGCAGCCGCATCCGCCCTTTTGGCTCGGCGCCGGCAGCGCCGAATCGATCCGCCGCGCCGCCCGCGAGGGGTACAACCTGCTGCTCGACCAGATCGCGCCGACCGATCTGGTGATCGAGCGCGTCAAGGTTTTCCGCGAAGAATGCCGGGCGATCGGCCGGGCTTACGACCCGATGATGGTCGGCGTCACGCGCGGCCTGCAGATCATCCGCAAGGAATCCGAGCGCCGGCACGCGATCGAAACCCGGCGCCAGGTGCTGAAGAATATCGGCGACCTGGCGCGCGGTCCCGGCGCGGAGCGCTACCACCACATCAAGGACGATACCGACGCCTTTGTGCTCGACGATGCGCCGCTGCTCGGCACGCCCGAAGAAATCGTCGCCCAGTTGAAGCGCCTGCAAGCGGGCGGGGTCGAGAATGTGCTGTTTGCCGCACCGGGCGCCTCGGTCGCGCATCTGCGCACGTTCGCCGAGGAGATCATGCCGCAATTCGGCGGCGCCAACCCGATGGGCCTGGCGCAGGTATAGGCGGCGCGGAGGACGCGATGGCGGCGAGGGTGGCTACCGGCGAGCGTAGCGAGCTTCGGAATTCACCACGGAGGCACGGAGACGGCATGCGACGAAAATCTCCGTGCCTCCAT
This sequence comes from uncultured Hyphomicrobiales bacterium, assembly GCA_964407155.1. Classification (GTDB taxonomy): domain Bacteria; phylum Pseudomonadota; class Alphaproteobacteria; order Rhizobiales; family Kaistiaceae; genus DASZQY01. The sequence goes on from CAYOUO010000164.1 coordinate 1,891, forward strand.
GTGAATTTATCGGCGCTTCGCGCCAAGAAAAAGCCTTTGCGTCCTTCGCGTAACCCCCGCGTCCTTTGCGCTAATATTCCTTTTTAAAGGAGGCAGCCCATGGCCGAGAACGATCGCGAAAACCGTGTCGCGCTGGTGACCGGGGGGCTGCGCGGCCTGGGCAAGGCGATGGCGCTGGGGTTGGCGCGCGAGGGCCATTCGGTGGTTGCGGTCGGCCATATCGCCGGCGATGTCCCCGAGGTCGAAGCCGAGGCCGAGAGGCTGCAGCTCGGCCGACGTTTCCGCTGTCTGGTCGCCGATCTCCGCCAGGCGGGTGAATGCGACCGCGTGGTCGCCGCCGTCCGTGAGCAGTTCGGCAAGGTCGACATCCTGGTCAACAGCGCCGGCTTGACCTTCACCTATATCGATCCCGCACGTTTCCGGCGCGACAGCATCCAGCGCTTCTGGCAGGTCGATGACGAGGTCATCGACAATGTCATCACCACCAATTACGTCGCCGCCGACCGGCTGGCGCGCCGTGTCGCGCCGGCGATGATCGAGCGCGGCTGGGGCCGCATCGTCAACGTGACCACCACGCTCGACACAATGAACCGCATCGGCACCCACCCCTACGGGGCATCGAAAGCGGCGCTCGAAATGGCGACCGAGGTCTGGGCCAAGGACGCGGCGGGAACCGGGATGACGGTCAACATCGTCAACCCCGGCGCCGGCGCCAACACGCCCGGGATGGCGGTGGAGGCGCGCGCCTTGAGCGAGGCGGGGAAGATGGCGCGCCTCGTCGAGCCCGAGGAGATGGTCGCGCCGATGAACTTCGTCGCCTCGCGCGAGGCCGACGCGGTCAACGGCTGGCGCTTCGACGCCAATCTGTGGAACCCGGCCCTGCCGCCGCGCGAAGCTGCCTGGCTCGCCGGGCGCCCGGCGGGCTTTGTGCTCCACCCGCACCGCGACCTTCCTTGATGTCCAAATGCCACACCACTAATTTCATCGGATGACGGCCCTTCTCGATCGAGCGATTGAAGCCGCGCGGAGCCTCTCGCCGGAGGCGCAGGACGACATCGCGTGCGTCCTGCTACAGCTAGTCGGCGCTGACGGCGAGCCGGTGCCACTGACGGCGGTTGAGGCGGCGGCGGTCGCCGCCTCAACCGCCGCCGCCCAGGGCGAGTTCGCGACGGAGGAAGAGGTGCGCGCGGCCTGGGCCAAGTACGGTCTGTGAAACTTCGCTACACCCGTCCCGCGCTCGCCGATCTGAGCAATATCCTCGACTATATTTCCGAGCGGTCCCCCCAGGGGGCACAACGGGTTCAACAGCGTCTTCAAGCAATCCTCAATCTGTTGACGCTGCACCCGCAATCGGGCGCCGGACCGATCGCCCCGGCATCAGGCGAATAGTCGTGTCGCCATATCCGTACCTGGTGTTTTACGAAGCGACCCGGGATGAGGTCATCATCCATGCCGTTCGCCATTCAGCGCGTAACCCATCCAGCATGCCCGGCGGTGGACAATGACAGATACCGACCCCTTTCTCTGGCTCGAGGATGTCGAGG
>CAYOUO010000165.1:0-3202 GCA_964407155.1 uncultured Hyphomicrobiales bacterium
CTGAGCCGGATCTCGCCGCTGGTCCGGACGAGGAGGTCGGGGTCGGGGATCGCGGCGGTGTCGAGCCGGGACGATATCAACGCCTCGCTGATCGCCGCCGGGTCGAGGGAGCCGGCCTTGACCTCGCCGGCGATCCGCCGCACGGCGCGCGTGATCTCGTCACGGGCGCCATAGTTGAAGGCGACGATCATCTCGAGGGCGCGGTTGCCGGCGGTGAGCTGCTCGGCCTCCTCGATCATCGCCAGAATGTCGGCGGGCAATCCCAGACGATTGCCGATGACGGTGATGCGCACGCCGCCGGCATGAAGTTCAGCCACGTCGCGGCGGATGTAGCGGCGGAACAGGCCGAAGAGGAAATCTACCTCCTCGATCGGGCGCGACCAGTTTTCCGACGAGAACGAGAAGAGCGTGAGGTGGCTGATGCCGAGGTCGATGGCCGCGCGGACCGGGGCGCGCACGGCCTCGACGCCGCGGCGGTGGCCCTCGCCCCGTGGCAGGCCGCGTTGCGCGGCCCAGCGTCCGTTGCCGTCCATGATGATCGCGACGTGACGCGGCGCGCGGCCCCCGGACGGAGCTGGCGGTGCGGTATTGGAGTCGGCGGCAACAGACATGGACTGATGTCGAGGTCGCTGTCAGGGGTTGTTGTCGGGGCGGACCCGGATTGCGGTCACACCTGCGTAATTTCTGCTTCCTTGGTGGCCAGAATACCGTCGATTTCGGCGATGGTGTCGTCGGTCATCTTCTGAATCTGGTCGGTAAGCTTGCGCTGCTGATCCTCGCTCATGCCGCCAGATTTCTCCTTTTTCAGGATATCGTGCCCGTCACGCCGAACGTGACGGACAGCGACGCGGGCAGCCTCGGCATACTTGTGTGCGATCTTGACCAACTCCTGACGACGGTCGGCGGTCAGATCGGGGATCGGGATGCGCAGGAGCGTTCCGTCCGTCACGGGATTGAGGCCGAGGTTGGCCTCCCGGATGGCGCGGTCGACGGCGCTGACCAGCGCGCGATCCCAGACCTGCACCGACAGCATGCGCGGTTCCGGCACACTGACCGAGCCCACCTGGTTCAGCGGCATCGAGGAGCCGTAGGCATCGACGCGGATCGGCTCGAGCAGGCTTGCGGAGGCGCGGCCGGTTCTGAGGCCCGCCAGTTCGCCGCGCAGCGCGGACACCGCGCCTTGCATGCGGCGCTTGAGTTCAGCTGTATCCATGTTTCTTCCCTATGCGTGCGAAACCCGCAGCCGGACGTTCTTGCAACGTTTCTTCAGCGCGCGCCAGCCTTGGGAGGCATCCTAGACCACAACCGTCGCGCGGCCCTTGCCCTTCAAGATATCAACGAAGGCGCCGGGTTCCAGGATCGAAAATACGACGAGCGGGATGCGGTTGTCGCGCGCACGCGCGACCGCGCCCACGTCCATGACCTGCAGGTTGCGGGTGACCACCTCGTCATAGGTGAGCGTTTCGTAGCGAACCGCCTGCTTGTCCTTCTTGGGATCGGCGGAATAGACGCCGTCCACCTGCGTGCCCTTGAACAGCGCATCGCACCCCATTTCGGCGGCGCGCAGTGCGGCACCCGAATCCGTGGTTACGAATGGGTTACCGGTGCCGGCGGCAAACAGGACGACGTCGCCGGATTCGTAGGCCGCCTCCGCGTTGCGCTGGTTGAAGGTCTCGCAGATCGACGGCATGGCCAGCGCCGAGAAAATGCGGGTCGGCGTGCCCAGCGCGCCGAGTTTCTGCTGCAGCGCAATGGAGTTCAGCACCGTCGCGAGCATGCCCATCTGATCGCCGGCCACGCGGTTGCCGCCTGCCTTCTGGATGCTCATGCCACGGTAGATGTTGCCGCCGCCGGTGACCACGCCGACCTTGACACCCATGCGCCAGGCTTCCGCGATCTCGCCGGCGATGCGGGTCAGGACGGCATCGTCGATGCCGAATGTCTGATTGCCGAGGAGCGCTTCGCCGGAGACCTTGAGGAGAACCCTCTTGTAGCGAAGCGGCGCTTTCATGATCGCGACTCGTTCCTCGTTGGTCCGCTAGCGACGTATCACGTCCGGCGCGACCGGGCGACGGCCGAGGTGTGCAGCGCGGACAGGAAAAAGGCGGGCCGCGCCCGCCTTTTCACTGATCTCAGGGCTTCACGCCCGCCGCGGCCGCGACTTCGGCCGCGAAATCGCTCTCCGCCTTCTCCACGCCTTCGCCGACGCGGAAGCAAACGAAGGCCGTTACATTGATCGGGCCGCCGACCGACGGCTCGGCCGCCTTCAGCGCCTTCTCGACGGTGTTCTCGCTGTCGACCACGAAAGCCTGCGACAGCAGGACGACTTCCTCGTAGAACTTGCGCAGCCGTCCCTCGACCATCTTCTCGATCACCGCCGGCGGCTTGCCGGATTCCTTCGCCTGTTCGGTGAAGATCGCCTTTTCGCGCTGGATGACATCGGGCGAAATGTCCGAGGACCGCACCGCGATCGGGCTGGCCGCTGCGACATGCATCGCGACCTGCTTGCCGAGCTGCGCGAGCTTCTCCTGATCGCCGGGCGACTCCAGCCCGACGATGACGCCGATCTTGCCGAGGCCGGGAGCGACCGCGCCGTGGATGTAGCTCGCCACGGCACCCTTATCGACTGTGAGCAGCGCGGCGCGGCGGAGCGTCATGTTCTCGCCGATGGTCGCGACCGCCGACTTGATCGCGTCCTCGACCGCCTGGCCCGACGGCATTTTCGCCGTGAGAATCGCGGGCACGCTGCCATCGGTCGTCAGCGCCGCTTGGGCGATGCCGGAGACAAGCGCCTGGAAATCAGGGTTGCGGGCGACGAAGTCGGTCTCTGAGTTGACCTCGACGAGGACGGCGCGCTTTCCGGAAGCGGCGACGCCGATCAGGCCCTCTGCGGCCACGCGCCCTGCTTTCTTCGCGGCTTTGGACAGGCCCTTGGCGCGCAGCCAGTCGATCGCGGCCTCAACGTCGCCGTTGGTCTCGGTCAGCGCGGCCTTGCAGTCCATCATGCCTGCGCCAGTCTTCTCACGCAGGTCCTTCACCATCGTGGCGGTGATCGTCATGGCGGTTCTTCCTTGTGTGCGCACGCAGGCCGGACGCGTCGGCCCGCCGGCTTGGCGGGACGCGGCCGATGGGCCTCATCCCGCAGTCGGTGGGTACCCGCGATACCCATCGGAAACGTGACGGTTCACGGTCCCGATGGTCG
>CAYOUO010000166.1:0-4479 GCA_964407155.1 uncultured Hyphomicrobiales bacterium
CTATATTGTCGTAGGCGCGGGATCGGCGGGCTGCGTTCTGGCTAATCGATTGTCGAAAAACGAAAATCACAGCGTCCTCCTGCTCGAGGCCTGACCCGAGCCGACGAGCCCGTGGGTCAAGATCCCGGCCGGTGTGGCGCGCGTTTTCCAGCCCGGCCCGTACAACTGGGCCTACACCTCCGAGCCCGAGCCGGAACTGCAGAACCGCAAGATGTACTGGCCCCGCGGCAAGGTGCTCGGCGGCTCCAGCGCCATCAACGGCATGCTCTACGTTCGCGGCAACGCGCGCGACTTCGACGACTGGGCGCAGCGCGGCAATACCGGATGGAGCTGGAGCGACGTGCTGCCCTTCTTCAAGCGCAGCGAGAACCAGCAGCGCGGCGCCAGCGACGCTCACGGTGCCGGCGGCGAGCTCTCGGTGTCGGACCCGATCGTGCGCAATGCGTTCTCGAAGGATTTCATCGAAGCGGCAGCCGCACGGGGCTTCGGGCGCAGGGACGACTTCAACGCGGGCGAACAGGACGGTGTCGGCTTCCTCCAGTACACCATCAGAAACGGCTCACGGCATTCCTCCTACGAGGCTTTTGTGAAGCCAATTAGGAATCGGAAAAATCTCACGATCGTCACCGAAGCGTTGACCCAGGCCATCCTCATCGAGGGCCGCAAGGCGGTCGGCGTCCGCTACAGCAAGGACGGTACGGTTCACGACGCGCAGGTACGCGGCGAGATCGTGATCTCTGCCGGTGTCACCAACTCGCCGCAGCTTCTCCTGCTGTCCGGCATTGGGCCTGCCGACGACCTTCGCCAGCTTGGCATCGACGTGAAGGCCGACCTTCCCGGCGTCGGCGAAAACCTCCAGGACCACGTGTTCACGAGCCTCACGTGCAACGTGAAGCCGGACATGTCGATCAACCACCGGCTCCGGGGCATGCGCGCCTACGTCGAGGGAATGGCCTACGTCGCGCTGCGGCGCGGCAACCTGACCAGCGGCAGCTCCCAGACCAGCCTGTTCGCGCGCCTGATGCCCGGCGTCGACCGTCCGGACATCCAGATCAACACGCGGCCGTTCAGTTTCGACCACGACGCCGCCGGCAAATGGGCGATATCGGTTTATCCGGCCACGATGGTTTCGGTCTGTCTGCTGCGGCCGCAATCGCGTGGCCGGATTTCGCTCTACTCCGCCAGCCCGGCCGATCCGCCCAGAATCCTGGCGCGGTACCTGTCGCAGGACATCGACCTGCAGACGCTGGTCAAAGGGGTCCAGCTTGCACGCGAGGTCATCGCTACGCCGCCGGTCTCGGAGGCCGTGGTGAGCGAGCGCATGCCCGGGCCCGAGGTGCGGTCGGAAGACGAGATCAGGGCCTTCATCCGCGTCAATGCCCAATCCGTGTATCACGGCGTTGGCACCTGCAAGATGGGCATCGATCCGATGGCAGTGGTCGATCCGCGATTGCGCGTTCGCGGCATCGCCGGGCTGCGCGTCGCCGACGCATCGATCATGCCGGCGATCACGTCCGGCAACACGAACGCGCCAAGCATCATGATCGGCGAGAAGGCCGCCGACATGATCATCGCCGACAATCGCTGACGTTCAGCTTGACGCCCTGCCCGCGCCGCCATGGCGGCGCGGGATGCGTGAAGCCCGCTACGCGACCTGCGCCACCTTTTCGGAGGCGCGGATTTCTTCCAGGACCGGACGCAGATACTTGAGGAAGAGCGGCGGGTTTTCCGACATCGGAAAATGGCCGAGGTCCTTCATGTACTGGAATTTCGCCGCGGGATTACCGCGCAGGATTTCCTGCGTGATCTCGGGCGACGCCGACCAATCGTATTCTCCGGTCAGGAGATACATCGGACAGGCGTTTGGGTCCGGCATCTTGAACAGGCCATTCCGCAGGTCGCCCTTCTCGAAATAATAGTCGAGGTCGCCTTTGAAGACGCCGACGCCGGACTGCATGTAGTGCCACATCGTCTCCCAGATTTCGACCGACGGACTCTGCGGCGCCACCAGGCTGTGGCAGAGGGAGGCACCGGCCTCGCCCTGGTTTACGTCCGACCGGTCCAGATATTCGGACTCGTCGACGATGCCCGAGAGCGAGAGAACCGCGCCGAGCCCCGACTGCAGACCGATGACCGCGCGCAGCTTCTTCGCGTATTTCATCGCGAGATGCAGAACCACGCGCCCGCCCATCGAGCAGCCCATCACCACCGGCTTCTCGACGCCGAGACCGTTGGCCACCGCCCAGATCGTGTCCATGTAGAGTTCGGCGTCGAGGGAGTAGAACTCCTTCTCGAAACCGGGAGGCGGCGAGGACTTGCCGTGCCACGGCATGTCGAAGGCGATCACCCGGAAATGCGCCAGCACTTCGGGATCGTTCTGGACGCCGCGGAACTGGCGGGTGTCGGTGCCCGCGGTGTGCAGGCAGATCAGCGGAATGCCCTGCCCAGATTCCTCGAAATAGATGCGATGCGGACGGCCGCGGAAGTCGATGTTCATGTACCGGCCGATGACCGGTTCGATTTTCGCATTCATCAGGCAGCCCTCCGCATACGAATTCCGTTAACGACACCCTTGACGAAGAACAGATTGACCAGCACCCGAAAGACGTCGCCGGTCAGCTTGGCATGACCGCACTCGACCATCGCCATGACGTCCTGGTAGCCGGGCGGCGGAAACCGCTGCGAGAACACGTCCCAGTCTTTCGATGACGCCGAGAACGTGAACGCCGGCGGCTCGGTGGCCTTCTCGAGCGGGACGACCGACTCCACCCGCCCCTTCACGATCTTGATCAGGTACCCCTGCTCGTCGATCTTGATAGCGAAGGCGAAACTCTGGAACCGCCCGCGATAGAGTTGCTTCGGGTCGTTGTTGTTGTGGCTCATCAGGACTGACGCCACATCGTCGATTTTTGTCATGGCATTCTCCGCTTACACTTAGACACGGCCGCCGGGCGATCCCGTACGACCGTAACCCGGGACAGGCGATCGGCCCATCGCGCTCACGCGAGCGCTCCCCGCGGCCGCAGCATGGTGAACAGGCTCGCCGCGATGACGGTGGTGATGCCAACCAGTCCATACTGCCAGGCCGGCCCCGCCTGCAGGAAGGTCGAGGCGCCGATCATAAGCTGCACCATGACCGCGCCCATCAGGGTGGAAATGAACGACCCGCGCCCGCCGGCAATGCTCGATCCGCCGAGGACCACGGCGGTGATGCTCATGAGGGTGAAGTCGACGCCCGTTAGCGGCGAGCCGATGCCGATCTGCGACGCCAGCATCAACGCGCCGACGCCGGTCAGCAATCCCGATGCGCCAAAGGCGACCAGAACGGTACGCGCGTAGCTGACGCCGAGCTTGCGCGCCGCAGCCTCCAGGGAGCCTATCGCGCGCAACTGGCGCCCGATGCTGCTGCGCTTCAACAGCCATTCCAGTCCCATGATCGCGAGCACGGTGAACAGCGCGCCCACCGGAATCCCCAGAATCGAGGTCGACATCAGGTCGCCGATCGCGCTGTCGATCATTCCGTCCGGCTGCGGACGCAGAAGGAGCGACACACCCTGTAACCCGATGAAGGAAGCGAGCGTCACCACCACCGAAGACATGCGCAGCAGGATGATCAGCGCCGCCTGAAAGAGCCCATAGAGACCGCAGATCAACACGATGGCGATCGCCCCGAAGATCAGCGCCGACTGAGACGCGCCGCTGGGCAGAAGAAAGGACGCCAGCACCACCGCCAGACCGGCCAATGGACCGATCGAAAGATCCATGCCCCCCACCAGGACGGCGCACAATTGCGCCGCCGACACGAACGCCAGCATGGCGGTCATCGTCACGAGATTGCCGATGTTGAACGGCGTCAGGAAATACGGATTGAGGACGTTGATGGTGACCGCGACGATGACGGTCATCAAAGCCAGCACCAGGCCCGGGAGATAATCGCCGCTCCGGAAATCCAGGAACGCCCGCCCCTTCGCTGCCACGGCCGCAGCCGTCTCGCGCAGTGTCGTCACGGTCATGTTGGCTTCGGTTATGGTCTCGTCATCGACATCGCTGCCGCTCAGCTCCTTCACCGCAACACCGCGGGCAAAGACGATGACGCGATCGCACAGCCCTTCGATCTCGACACCGTCCGACGAGGACACAATGACGGCGGTGCCCGAGTTCGAAATATCGCGAAGCCGCCGGTAGATTTCCGTCCTGGTGCCGATGTCGATGCCCTTCGTCGGCTCGTCGACCAGCAACACGGCGGGCCGGGTCATCACCTCGCGGCCGAACAGCACCTTCTGCTGGTTTCCGCCGGAGAGATTGGCCACCAGAGTCTCGATGGATGCGGCCTTCACGCCGATATCGGTCGCCACCTTCGAGGTGATCTTCGCCTCGGACGCCATGTTGATGAAGCCGTGGGACGAGAACTCCGGGAAGGCGGCAAACCCGATGTTTTCGCGGATCGTCAGGCTGGGAAACAGGCCTTCCGCGTGCCGG
>CAYOUO010000167.1:0-7409 GCA_964407155.1 uncultured Hyphomicrobiales bacterium
CGGGGCCGGGGCGTCGACCCGGCGACGACGCTGCACGCCGACGCCGAGATGGTGCTCTTCGGCGAACGGCTGCTCGCCGGCGTGGTCGGCGCGGCCTCGGCGCGGGTGCTGGTCAGCGCTGTGGTCAAGGAGGAGCCGGTCGGCGTCGACGAGGTCATGCGCATTCTCGACGAAACGTCGCGGCTGATCGAAGCGAACCGGCGGCTGGAGGACAAGTCGCGGGCGCTGGAGGAAGCGACGGCGGAACTCAGCCAGGCCAATGCGCGACTGAAAGTGCTCGACCGGCTGAAGGACGATTTCGTCGCGACGGTAAACCACGAATTGCGCACGCCCCTGACGTCGATCCGCACGTTCTCGGAAATTCTCCGTGACCGCCCCGACCTGCCGCCCGAGCGGCGCGAAGAATTTCTGCGCGTCGTGGTCGGCGAGACCGAGCGGCTGAAGCGGCTCATCAACCAGCTTCTCGACCTGTCGCGGATCGAGGGCACCGGCAAACCCTCGCTGCATCCGAACGATCTCGTCGCCATCGCCTCGGATTCCGCCGCAGCGATGCGGCAGGTGTTTGCCGCGAACCGCGTGACGCTCGACCTCGACCTGCCCGGCGAGCCGGCGCCAGTGATGGGCGACCGCGACGCCTTGATCCAGGTGACGGTGAACCTGCTTGGCAACGCCGCGAAATTCTCGCCGCAGGGACGGGGCCGGGTCGTGCTGGCGGTGTCAGCCCGCGGGACCGAGATCGAACTCTCCGTCACCGATAACGGCCCGGGCATTCAGCCGGCGGATCGGGAAATCGTCTTCGAGCGCTTCCGCCAGGTCGGCGACACGCTGACCGACCGCCCGGAGGGTGCCGGCCTCGGCCTCGCCATCTCCCGGGGTATCGTGCTTCAGCATGGCGGCTCGATCGGCGTCGAAGACGCTCCCGGTGGAGGCGCGATCTTCCGGGTGCGGCTGCCGCGTGCCGAGGAACAGGCCGCGGCCGCAGAGTAAGAATCAGACGCCGAGATAGCGGGCCGTGATATCCGACGAGCCGCGAAGCGCTTCGGCGCTGCCTTCGAAGACGACGTGGCCGTTGTTGAGGACGTAGGCGCGGTGCGCCAGCGAAAGAGCCGCCGCCAGATTCTGCTCGACGATGATGATCGTCTGCCCCTCCTCGGCCAGCCGCTTGCAGATCGCCAAGAGGTCGCGCACCACGATCGGCGCCAGGCCTTCGAAAGGCTCATCGAGCAGGATGATCTTGGGCTCGCGGACGAGCGCGCGCGCGATGGCCAGCATCTGCTGCTCGCCGCCCGAAAGTTCGCGGCCGCGGCTCGTCCGGCGCTCCTTCAAGCGCGGCAGCATCTGGTAGATGCGCTCCAGCGGCCAGGCTTCCGCCGCCGACAGCCTGGCGATGACGAGATTTTCCTCGACCGTGAGCGAGCCGAAAATGCGCCGCGTTTCCGGCACAAGCTGCACACCGGTGCGGGCAATGGCGTGGGGTGCTAGGCCCGCCAGCGACTTGCCATCAAGCGTGATCGACCCGGAGCGCGGCTTGACGATGCCCATCAGCGTGTTGAGCGTGGTGCTCTTGCCGGCTCCGTTGCGTCCGAGCAGCGCCACCACCTCGTGCCGCTCCACTTTCAGCGACACATCGAACAGGATGTGCGAGTCGCCGTAGTAACTATTGATCCTTTCGACCTCGAAAAAGCTCATGCCACGTGCACTCCGCCGAGATAGGCCTCCTGCACGGCGGCGTTGCCCTGGATTTCCGACGGCGTTCCTTCCACCAGAACGCGGCCCTCGTTGAACACGGTGATGCGGTCGGAGATGCCGAACAGCGCGTCCATGTCGTGCTCAACGACAACCATGGTGCGGGTGCGGCCGATCTGCTTGAGGAGCCTGACGGTATCGGCGCGCTCCTGCGGGCTCATGCCGGCGAGCGGCTCATCGAGCAGGAGAATGCGCGGGCCGGTGCCGAGCGCGAGCCCGATCTCGAGCCGGCGCTTCTCGCCGTAGGCGAGCTCCGACACCAGCGCGTCGGCGCGATCGGTGAGGTTAAGAAGCCTGAGCGTCTCGGCAACGTCCGTGGTGAGATCCGGCACCTCCTCGACGTTGCGGATCATGTCGAGGCGGAATTGTCCGCGCGTGCGGGCGAGCGCCGCAATGTTCAGGTTCTGGCGGACGGTAAGCTTCAGGAACAGCTGATTGATCTGGTAGCTTTTGGCGAGACCCATCTGGCTGATCTGCGTGACGTTCTTCGTCGTCACGTCTTCGCCGAACAGCAGAATCTGGCCGGAGGTCGGCAGCACCTCGCCGGTGAGCATCTTGAAGAAGGTGGACTTGCCGGCGCCATTCGGCCCGATGATGCCGCGGATCTCGCCCTCCTTCACGGCGAACGAGATATCGGCGTTGGCGACGATGCCGCCGTAGCGCTTCTCGACGTGGCGAGCCTCCAGAACGACGGGGCCGGAGGCTTTCTCGCTGCCGGCGCCGCCTTCGACGACGCGCAGCGACGGAGCCTCAGTGCGCGCGGTAGCCGGCGGCGATTCAGCGGCCGGGCGCGCGCCGAGATAGCCGGCGAGTTCGCGCACGCCGCCGGCGATGCCGCGGCGGAGAAATACGATCAGCACGACGAAAACCAGGCCGAGCACGAGCTTCCACGCCGGCCCGAGCCCAGCGACCTGCAGGATGCTGCGCAGATAGAGCCAGACGGCCGCGCCAATCAGCGGCCCGTAGAGCGTGCCGGCACCGCCGATGATCGTCTGCATGACGAGCTGGCCGGAGGTGTCGAAGGTGAACGCATCCGGCGCCATGTAGCCCTGCAGCACCCCTTCCAGCCCGCCGGCGAGCCCGGAATACGCCGCCGCGACGACGAACGCCGCGAGCTTGTAGCGCTGGATGGCGTGGCCGACGGCGCGCGCGCGGTCGGGGTTGTCGCGGATTGCCGTCAGCACGTGGCCGAACGGCGAATTGACGATGCGGCGGGCAAGCAGGAAGCCGAGGAAGAAGAGGACGGCGATCAGCGCATACATGCGGCCGTCGGTGTTGAAGGCGTAGTTGAAGCCGGCCAGATGAATCTCCGGTTTCGGAACGCTGGGCAGGCCGTTTTCGCCCCCGGTCACTGCCGAAAGCGGCGAGTTTTCCAGAAAGAAGAACATCTCGGCGAAGGCCACCGTGATCATCGCGAAATAGATGCCGGTGCGCCGGAGCGCCAATACGCCGACGATCACGCCGACCAGCGCCGCCCCGACGGTGCCGATGGCAAGGCCGAGGAAGACGTCGGGAATGGTGTGCGAGACGAGAAGGTACGCGGCGATGAAGCCGCCGGTGCCATAGAACGCCGACTGGCCAAACGAAAGCAGCCCGGTGTAGCCGAAGATCAGATCGAACCCGATGCCGAACAGGCCCCAGATCAGGATGCGGCTCAGCATGTCCGTGTTGGCGCCGATCGCGGGCAACAGGAACGGCGCCGCTACCAGCACCACCGCGAGAACGACCAGTCCGAGAGGGCCGCTGCCGAGCTTCTTCATCGCGTTCCGAACAGCCCCTGCGGACGGGCGACCAGGACGAGGGCCATCGCCGCAAACAGCATGACCGCCGAATAGCTCGGATCGAACATCGATGTGATGCTCATGATCTCGCCGGCGACGATGCCGCCAACGATCGCGCCCGGAAACGAACCGACGCCGCCGATGACCACCACGACGAAGCACTCGATGAGGATGTCGTCACCGACGTTGGGCGTGATCGAGATGATCGGTGCGTTGACGATGCCGGCGAAGCCTGCGGCCATCGCGCCGATGCCGAAGACGAGCATGAAGGTGCGCTGGATGTTGATGCCGAGGGCATCGACCATCGTCGCGTCCTCGATGCCGGCGCGCACGACCAGCCCGAGCCGCGTCCGGTAGAGCAGGAGATAGAGCGCGGCGAGCGCGGCCGCGACGATGCCGAACACGAGCAGCCGGTAGGTTGGATAGATCAGGAAGCCGAGCGGCGTGATGCCCGCCGCCCATGACGGTGGCGGGACGAGCTGGGCGAGGCTGCCGAAGCCGACGCGCACCAGCTCAACCAGCACGATACCGAGACCGAACGTGACGAGAATCTGGTCCTCGTCCGGCCGGTCGTAGAAATAGCGGATGAGCACCCGCTCGAGCACGATGCCGACGATGCCGACAAACAGGGTGCCGGTGATGATGGCGACCACGAACGAGCCCGTTGCCTGGTAGGCGACGAACCCGGCGTAGCCGCCGAGCATGAACAGGGCGCCATGCGCCAGGTTGAGAACGCCAAGCGTGCCGTAGATGATCGTCAGCCCGGCACTGATGAGCGCAAGCAGCGCCCCCGAAACCAGACCGTTGAACAACTGCGATATCAAGTTGCTCCAGTTCAGCACGTCCTGGCGCCTCTCCCCGGCGTTGACGTTCCTCCCTCTAGGTCGCGTCGCCGAGCTTGCAACCGAAAGCGTCGGGAGCTTGCATGATTCCCTCGCCCGGCACCACTTCGACGATATCGTAATAGTCGTCGTCGCTCTTCATGTCGGCTTTCTTCTTGCCCTTGACGACGAAGACCGGCCGCACGAGCTGGTGGTCGGCAGCGCGCCACCACACCTCGCCGAGCGTCGAGTTCTTGATGTGCTCGCCGTTCTCGTAGGCCTTGATGACTTCCGGCGGGTAGAACGTCCCGGCGGTTTCCACCGCGTTCGCCCACAGCGCGATCTGCAGGTACCCGGCGTGCGCACCCCATTCGGGCTTGTAGCCGTACTTCTTCGAGAAAGCGTCAACGAACTGCTGCGCGAGCGCATCCTTCTCGCCGTAGGTCCACCAGAACTCGGTGGTGCCGTAGACGCCGGCCATGAGGTCGGGTGTCACCTGCTTGGCGAGGAACGGCGAAAGATACGGCATCACCAGCGTCATCTTGTCGAGGAGACCGAACTGCTTGGCCTGCTTGATCGAGTTCACCGCGTCGTTACCGAAACCGATGTTGACGAGAACGTCGGCGCCGGAGTTGGCGATGTTGAGCAGGAAGGCGGAGTAATCCGGCGCGCCGAGCGGGGCGAGCTGGTTGGTCACGGTCTTCCAGCCGCCGGCCTCAGAAAACTTGGTCATCGAGTCGTAGACGGTGTGCCCGTAGGTGTAGTCCGGCGTGAGGTACGCGGCCTTGCGGTCCTTGCCGAGTTCCTTGAGCAACACCGGCACGATCGCGGCCGAGGCCGAATAGGCATAGTGGCAGGCGCGGAAGGAGTAGCGCGTGCAGTCCTTGCCCGTCGTATCGTTCGAGCCGCTGATGCCCGGCAGGTACAGCACCTTCTTGTCCTGCGCGAGGTGGTTGAGCGCCACCGCGGTCGCGCTCGACACGGAGCCGATGACGACCATCGCTTTGTTCTGGGTGATGAACTGCGTGGCGTTCTGCACCGCGACGTTGGCCTTCGCCTGTTCGTCGGCGGCGCCGGACGTCACCTTCTTGCCGAGGATGCCCTTGCTCGTCTTCGGCGAGATCGCCTTGATGATCGGATCGCCGTTGTTGAGGTGCTCGATGGCGAGTTCGATGCCTTTCTGCTCATCGGCGCCTGAATCGGCGTAGGTGCCGGTGAGCGGCACGTCGATGCCGACGAAAATGCTGTCACCCGACGCGCCATCGGGAAAGTTGCCAAGCGGCGGATAGTCGGCCGCGAAGGCCATGCGCGGCAGTGAGAACATGCCGGCGCCAATAAGGCCAGCGCCGGACAATAGTGCTGAGCGCCGGGTGAGCCCAGCGCCCTTCTTGTCGTGATGGGTCATAGTCGTTTCCTCTCCAGTTGACCGCAGCGTGACCGCCACTGACGCACTCAAGCCCGAGAGGTTGGCTGCCCGGTGCCGCGAGCCGCATCATGGCTCCGCTCCGGTCTCCCCAGCCGCACTTCAGGTCCGGCGCCCGTGGCTGCCCGATTCGTTGTGCCGTCTTCTTCTTTTGATTCAATCAGACATCACAAAGCTGACGCCAACTTCGCTTTAAGCTGACCGCAAGCTGACTAGGCGTTGCGCAACCGCCCTTCCATCAGGTCGATGACCGCGCGGGCAGCATCGACGACGTTCGTGCCCGGACCGAAGATCGCGGCCACGCCGCGGTCGCGGAGGTACTGGTAGTCCTTCTGGGGAATGACGCCGCCGCAGACCACGATGACATGGGCGCCCCGAGCCTTCAGAGCGTCGATCAGTTCGGGCACGAGCGTCTTGTGGCTGCCGGCGAGCGACGACACGCCGACGACATGAACCTTGCGGTCAACAGCCATTTCCGCAGCCTCGTCCGGCGTCTGGAACAGGGGCGCGGCGACAACGTCGAAGCCGAGGTCGCTGAACGCCGACGCAATGACCTTCGCGCCACGGTCATGACCGTCCTGCCCGAGCTTGGCGATCATGATCTTCGGCCGGGTACCCAGCGACTGCGAGAGCGCGCCGAGCCGCGCAACGAGCGTCGCAAACTCGGGTTCGCCGCCGAACGCATCGCCGTAGACGTGCGTCACCACTTCCGGCGTCGCCTGATGGCTGCCGAAGGCGCGGCGCAACGCCTCGGAAATCTCGCCGAGCGTCGCGCGCGCCCGCGCCGCCACGACCGCCGCTTCGATGATGTTGCGCTTGCCGTCGAGGGCGGCAGCGTGAAGACGCTCGAGCGCGTCTGCCACGCGCTCCGGATCGCGCTGACGCCGGACAGTCTCGAGCTTCTGGATCTGGGCGGCGCGCACTGCGCTGTTGTCGATTTCGCGCGACTCGACCGGCGCTTCGTTGTCGCTGCGATAACGGTTGACGCCGACGATCACTTCCGTCCCGGCGTCGATCGCCGCCTGCCGGCGCGTGGCGGCCTCCTCGATCTGCCGCTTCGGCAGGCCCGACGCGATCGCCCTCACCATTCCGCCCATCGCCTCGACCTCCTCGATGAGCTGCCAGGCCTTGTCGGCCAGCGTGCTGGTGAGGCTTTCGACATAATATGAGCCGGCGAGCGGATCGACGACGTTCGTCACCCCGGTCTCGTGCTGCAGGATGAGCTGCGTGTTGCGGGCGATGGCGGCGGAAAACTCGGTCGGCAGCGCGATCGCCTCGTCGAACGAATTCGTGTGCAGCGACTGCGTCCCCCCCAGCACCGCCGCCAGCGCCTCGTACGCAGTCCGCACGATGTTGTTGTACGGGTCCTGTTCCTGCAGCGACACGCCCGACGTCTGGCAGTGCGTGCGCAGCATCAGCGAGCTTTGCTTCTTCGGCTGGAATTCCGCCATGATGCGCGACCAGAGGAGCCGCGCGGCGCGCAGCTTCGCGGCTTCCATGAAGAGGTTCATGCCGATGCCGAAGAAGAACGACAGCCGCGGCGCGAAGGCGTCGACAGCAAGCCCCGCGTCGCACGCGGTGCGCACGTATTCGAGCCCGTCGGCCAGCGTATAGCCGAGCTCGAGGTCGGCGGGGGGG
>CAYOUO010000168.1:0-5725 GCA_964407155.1 uncultured Hyphomicrobiales bacterium
CGCTCCGTAGACCTGGTTCGTAAACAACGCATCCTTCGAATGATCCCCGGCTCTGCCGGTAGCCGATTAAAGGCCACCCAGTCCTCGAAATCTGCGAAACGGATTTCCCGAGCATCGAAATCTACCCGCGACAACGGCCTACCATCCAAAATCAATGCCGAATGTATCGTTCGCCTCCCGTATGCGACCGACATGCGGGGCGTTGAAATGCGCCGGAAGCAGAATGGCGTTCTGGGCGACACATGCTTCAAAGAGCGCGCGGCGCGACTGGTTCGCCACCTCGCTGTCCCAGCAATAGCGCGTGCTCCATCGCCACAACGGAATCTGAATCGGCGAATGCAGCAGGTCGCCGGAAAAGAAGCCGGTCTGTCCCTGCGAGCACAGCTCGACGGACATATGCCCGGGCGTATGGCCAGGCGACGGACGCAGCGTCAGCCCCTCGAACAGTTCGTGAATTCCGTCAACCAGAACTGCCTTGCCGCTCTCGACGATCGGCTGAAGCGAATCCTCAAACACGTTTCTGATCCAGGGGATGCAGTTGGGATCGGCCGCGTAGATCTTCGACGCTTCGTATTCGGTTCGCGACAGGACGTATCGTGCATTGGGAAAAGTCGGGACCCACCGGCCGTTTTCCAGCCTCGTGTTCCAGCCCACATGATCGCCGTGCATGTGCGTGCACAACACGTAATCGACATCTTCGGGCCGCACGCCGACCTCCACCATCCGATCCAGATAACGGGTGTGAAGCAGGTGCATCTCGTTCATGTTCGGCCGGACCTTGTCGCTGCCGAGGCACGTATCAACAAGAACGATTTTGCCGCCGACGCGGATCAGCCAGCTATGGATCGGCATCGGGATGCGCCCGCTTTCGGGGTCGTAATGCTCCGGGCAAAGCCAATGCTCGTGTTGCCTGAGGGCGTCGCGGTCATAGGCCGGGAAAAACGTCTGGACCGTCTCGATAAGGATGTAGGTATCGAGAACTCGCGCGATTTCGGCGTCTCCCACCTTGCCGATTGGCCTGAAACGGCCGGGCGAACCGACAAACGCTTTTTGCTCGGAGCTGTGGGGTAACTTCGCATCTGTGGCGTGGTTGTCTGTCATAGCCTGACCGCGATTGAAGGATGCAGCATTCGAAAACTGAAGCGTTCCAAGCAGGTGTCGTGCGTGTCGCCCGTGAAGACACCTCAGATTTGAGCGGTGCCGCCGTCGACGAACAGTTCAACGCCCGTGATGTAGCTTGCGCCGTCTGACGCGAGGAACAGCACCGCCTGTGCGATGTCGTGGGGCTCGCCGATACGTTTCAACGGCACCTGGGTCTGCGCCCGCAGATCATCCGCCCGGATCATCTCCTCGCTCAATCCGACATGGCGCCGAAGGTCGGTGTTGATGAAGCCCGGCGCCACAGCGTTCGTACGGATGCCTCTGTCGCTCAGCTCGATCATGAAAGACTTGGCCAAGGCCCGGATGGCCGCCTTCGTTGCTCCATAGACGGCGAGGCCGGGAACCGGCTTGGCCCCCTGGATGGATGTATTGAGGATGACCGAGCTCCCGGGTGGCATCAACGGGGCAAGCTTCTGCACCGTGAAGAAAGTCCCCTTGAAATTGATGTCTGCGGTGAAGTCGAAATCCGCCTCCGAAGTTTTTTCGATCAGATTCGGCTTGGCGCTGCCGGCGTTGGCGAAGAGCACGTCGACCCGCCCGTAGGCAGCCTTCACGCGATCTCGCAGTGCGTCGAGATCGGCGACCTTCGAGATGTCGCAGTAGATCGCGTCGGCGAAGCGACTGCCCGGCGTCATGCACGTCGCAAGCGCGGTCTGGTCGTAGTCGGCGATCACCACTGTGGCGCCTTCGCTCGCAAACAGCTTCGCGGTCGCGAGCCCAATTCCGGCCGCGCCTCCTGTGATCACCGCGATCTTTCCGTCCAGCATCCCCATTCTTCTCTCCCTTTCAGTATGTCGGAGCGGCACCTTGGGCGCCGCCACCGACGCGAGCCCGGAGGCCTCCAGGCCCTGTATTCTCCCGCTCCCGCCGCCGTGGCCCGCTCATGGCCGGGTGCTCTTGGTCTACGCAGCGGGCGGTCGCGGCCGGCATCTACGAAACCAGGCTGCCGTATGTCTCGACCCCGTTCGGCAACCGGCTGTCGTGCTCATCCACGACGTGGAAGAACATCTGGCTTCGATCGAAGAGTTTCTCCTCATCGGCAATCACGACGGCCCGAATCTTCGGGTCCATGTTTCCGCCGACAAAACCTTGGTAAAGTTGTTCGTTGTCGATCCAGACTTCCATGATCACGTCGAATCCAGACGCTGCAGTTGCGCCGCTCACCGGATTGGACAAGGGCGTCAGGTAGCGCCTGACGCCGGGAGTCTGAAGAAATTCGGCGAAAATCTTCACGTGATTGTTCTCGTAGTAATCCTTGAACGCCTCGAACGATAGGCCGTCTCGACGCTTCAAGAGACAAACGACTTTCTTCATCGCTGCGCTTCCTCGATCGGCGCCGATTTGAGGCATCCGATCTCGTGTTCCCAAATGGCCTGCGGACCGAAGCCCGATTCATGGGTGGCGTCCGCTTCAAAGATCGTATATATTATCAATCAAGGTTTCAACGTGGGAGGAGAGGAGCCATCCAAAAATCCGAATTTACGGTTCGCTCAGCCGCACCGGCAGCTCGCAGTAGCCTCGACGGCCGCTGCAGCGATGCCGTCGTGCCCGGCCTTGGGCGCAGACGCAGGATCTAGAGGTTGGTCGATCCGGGCCGATCGGACCCGGGCGACGAAGTGAGCAGGTTGACATCGAGGATGCGGCGGGAGCCGCGGAACCTGAGAACAAACAATCAAGAGACTGGGAGAAACATGATGGGTATCTCTAAAATTCTGTTGGGTGCGGCCATCGTTGGATGCGCCGTCCAGGGTGCAGGCAGTTTCGCGTGGGCGGACGGTGCCGGTAAATTCGCCGGTCTCGATATGGCGTCTGGAAAGATCGGCACGGTTTCGGAACTGCTGCCGATGTCGCAATTTTGCGGCACAAAGAAAATCAAGGTCGCGCAGTCGGACGGCTGGGGTGGCAACTATTGGCGTCACATCGCGCGTCAGGAATTTGCCGAAGAGGCGAAGAAATGCCCGAACATCACCGAGGTTCGCTACACTGACGCGGAGGGCAATCCGCAGAAGCAGATCACCGACATCCAGGGATTGATCGCCCAACATTTCGACGCCATCGTCGTCGGTCCCGATGGTGGGCCGGTCATCAATAAGGTCATGCGTCAGGCCATGGACGCGGGCATTGCCGTCGTCGCGGTAGACGTCGGCAACGATTGGCCCGGTGAAGCCGGCAAGGACTACGTCGACACGGTCGGTGCGGATACGCATGGCAGCGGCACCGCATCCGCCGAATGGCTGGTGAAGACGCTGAACGGCAAGGGCAACATCATCATCTTCGGCGGTACTCCCGGCAACGACTATGACGCCGGGCTGAAGGCCGGCTGGGCTCCGGTATTCGCCAAGTATCCTGGCATCAAGGTGCTGGAAGGACCGGTGACGACAAACTGGGATCCCGCGCTGGCCCAAAAGGCGACGAGCGCGTTGATCGCGAAGTATCCCGAAATCGACGGCGTCTACAGCGAAACGACCGGGCCGATCCGGGCGTTCGTCGCGGCGAACAAGCCGATCCCCGCCTGGGCCGGACAAGACCTGAACGAGCTGAGCTGCCTGTGGGAGCAATACAGCCCGACCAATCCGACCTTTAAGCTGCACACCTTGAGCTCGCATCCCTCGTTCATCCGCATCGCCCTGCGGAAAGCCGTGGCAGCCGCCGAAGGCTTGAGCGATCCGGAGCCGAGCATGATCACCGTGCCGCTTTCCGAGGACAGCACGTCGACGGACCCCGCGGTTGCGGTGAAGTGCGACAAGAGCATGCCGCTCAATTCGATCCCGTCGTCCATGTTGACAAAGGATCAGCAGAAGCAGGCCCTCGGTCAGTAATCTCGCATTCCGGTCCACCGGGCTCCGGCCCGGTGGACCGCCGTGTAATCCGCAAATTGCGGCATCTCCGGAGAAGCCAGCGCCGATGCGCTCGATACTGACCCGTGCCGGCTTGCTTCGAATCCTTCGCGCTCAGGCTTCCAAAGCCGGCTTTGCCACGGTCGTCCTGCTCATTTTCGGCGGACTGCTTGCGCCGAGCACGGTGTCGACCGGCGCGATTCTTACAATGCTGCCCTTCGTCGCGATCCTCGCGGTCGCCGCGATCGGGCAGCATCTGGTCATTCAGCAGCGCGGATTCGATCTGTCGGTCGTCGGGATCATGTCGTTCGCGGCCGTCATCGTGACTGCTTTTCCCAATCCGGATGCCGGCGCGTGGGAGACGTTCGAGTACGTCGTGATTGCCCTGGCCATGGGTCTGGCAGTCGGATGCATCAACGGGCTGATGGTCACGTTCGTCGGCGTTCCTGCGCTGGTGACAACCATCGGCGTCAACTCACTCCTGCTCGGCGCAACCGTGTTCGCCTCGCACGGACTCGAGCATCAGGCACCGCAATTTCTGAATGACGCCGGGCTGGCGCGGTTCATCGGTATCCCCATCACCGTCTACGTCATGCTCGTTTTTGTGGCGACCGCGGTGTTCATTACGGCGAAGACCAAAACCGGGCGCCGCTTTATCGCGATCAGCGTCAATCCGGCCGCGGCCGTTGCGATCGGCATTCCGCTCGAATCCTATCGCGTGGCGACTTATGCGCTGGCGGGCTTCAGCTACGCCGTCGCGGGCGTCCTCCTGGCGGGATATCTTCTTTCCCCAACGATCTTTTGCGGGGCGCCTTATTTGTTGGCGACCGTCGCAGCTGTCGTGATCGGCGGCAATTCGATCGGCGGTGGACTGAGAGGAAGCGTGCTCGCGACGGCGCTGGGCGCGTTTTTTCTCACCTATCTCGGGCAGCTTGTGCTGGCTGCCGGATTCGATACCTCGATACAGTACGTCGTTGAGGCTCTCATCGTCATCGGCAGCGTTGCGCTGCCGGCCGTGCTGACCCCGCTCGCGGGGATGCGGGCGCGCATTCGTGAACGCTCGTCGGAGCCGCGATCAACTGCCGTGACGGGTTCGGGTGTCGCTGGAGGAACCGCACCGCATCAGGCAGTGATGGAGCTGCGCGGGATCCGAAAATCTTTTGGTCCGGTCAGGGCGCTCCGCGGAGTCGACCTCGTAATTCGCGCCGGCGAGGTCCACGCCGTTGTCGGTGAAAATGGTGCCGGGAAGTCGACCCTCATCTCTGTCGCGGTGGGCGTACTGGACGCCGATGAGGGCGAGATCAAATATGACGGCCGCGTCGTATCCGCGGACCCGAGAGCACTGCGCGAGGCCGGGATTTCGGTCGCCTATCAGCATCCTGCGCTCGCTCCAGATCTTACCGTTCTGGAAAACCTGCAACTGGCGTCGCCGGCGTTGGTCGGCGCCAGCGGCCGCGACGAAGCGGAGCGTCTCCTGCGGCGCGCAGCGACCGATAGTTTGCTGATGCCGCTTCATCGAAGGGTGGCCGAACTGTCCTTGGCCCAGCGGCACATCGTCGAGGTCGCCAGGGCGCTGTCAACCAATCCCAAGGTCTTGTTCCTGGACGAGCCCACCGAGCCGTTGCAACAGGCCGACATCGCCAAGCTGTTCGAGCTCATCAAGTCGCTGCGCCAGAACGGCGTGGCAGTCGTCTACGTGTCGCATCGGCTGCAGGAGGTTACCGAAC
>CAYOUO010000169.1:0-7181 GCA_964407155.1 uncultured Hyphomicrobiales bacterium
GGGCGGCATCGTCGAGCTCCACTTCCCGACCGAGGATGACCTGGTCGACCGCTTCTTTGATTCGCCGCGTGGCGAGATGGAGATCGTGCAGGATACCGCGGACTTCATCGCCGGCGGACATCCGCGGGTCTATCTGGAGGAATATGCATACAGACGATGACGTCCGCCATTGACACGTGCGGGGCGTGAGGCGATGTCGAGAACGGCCGTCATCTTCGGCGCCACCGGCGTGGTCGGCCGCGCACTATATGAGCACCTGCTCGAACTCGGCGACTGGAACGTTGTCGGTGTCAGCCGCACGCGGCCCGGGTTCATCCCGCATTCGATGCATGTTGCATGCGATCTTGAAGATGCCGACGCGTGCCGACGTGCGTTGCGAGCGATCGAAGGACCTGTCGACGCCTTCTACACGGCGTGGAGCAGGCGGTCGTCCGAGCAGGAGGCGATCCGCGTCAACTCCGGAATGCTCGACAATGCGATAGAGGCGTTCGCCGGCCGCGGCTCGCTGAGCCATTTCGCGCTGGTCACCGGAGTGAAACATTATCTGTGGCAGGGTCCGCCCGGCGAGGGGCGCGATTGCGATTCTCCCTTCGTCGAGGATTGCCCGCGCCTGCCCTGTCCCAATTTCTATTATGATCTCGAGGACACGCTCCTGCGCAGGGCGATGTCCGGCGGTTTCAGCTGGTCAGTGGCACGGCCGCACACGCTCATCGGCTCGGCCGTGCGCACCATGAACCTCGGCGTCACGATCGCCGCCTACGCCACACTGTGCCGCGAGACCCATCTACCGTTTCAGTTTCCTGGTTCTCCGGAGATGCTTCGCCATCTGACCGATATGACCGACGCGGCGCTGCTGGCCGCGCATCTGGTGTGGGAGGCCACGGATTCTCGCGCTGCGAACCAGACCTATAACGTGGTCAACGGCGACGTCTTCCGCTGGCACCATATGTGGTCGTGGATTGCCGACTACTTCGGCCTCGCTGTCGCCGAGTATCCCGGGCGTGCAATTTCGCTGAGCGGCGTCATGTCGGACGCCGCGGAAACGTGGCGTGCGATCGCCTTGCGTTACGGCCTTAAGCACCAGCGTCTCGACGAGGTCGCGCAGTGGTGGCATCTCGACGCTGACTTGAGTCGTCAAACCGAATGCGTCGTGGACATGAGCCGCAGCCGCAAGCTGGGCTTCCTTCAATATCGTTCGACGATGGAATGCTTCCGTGCGCTCTTTTCGCGCCTTGAGCGCGAACGGGTCATTCCGAAATACTAGATCGCGGCGCCGGCCACGCCTTGTTCCGCCGAGGGTCGATCGTCCGCCGGCTACTGCGCATCGCCTTGATTGGCGGGATGCGCCTGTTGAAACGCGCCGTGCTGCGACGCGATCGCTTCGACGCGCAAAATCTTCGGGAAAGCGTCGAGCGGCACTCCGAAGCGGCGCGCGGCATAGACCTGCGGAATGAGATAAACGTCCGCGAGTCCCGGCAACGCCCCGAAGCAGAAGCCGTCGCCCCCGATCTGCGCCTCGACTGCCGACAATCCGTCTTCGATCCATCGAGCGATCCACCGGCCGACCTCGTCCTCCGAATGCCCGAGCACATGCCGCAGGTAGTTCAGCGGCGAGACGTTATGCAGTGGATGAATGTCGCAGCCGATTATCCCCGCTACGGCCCGCACCTTCGCGCGCTCGACGGCATCGACGGGCAGCAGGCGCGGTTCGCGATAGGTTTCGTCGAGATACTCGATGATCGCCGACGACTGCGTCAGGACAATTCCGTTATCGAGCGCCAGCGACGGCACCCTGCCTTGAGGATTCACCGCCCGATAGGCGGCAGCGTTCTGCTCTCCGCCGTCGCGCACGAGATGCACGAAAACCTGCTCCGCCTCGATCCCCTTGAGGGCGAGAGCTATACGCACACGGAACGAAGACGTTGATCGCCAATAGGTGTAGAGCTTCATGTTTCGGCCACCTGGCAGAGGGTTCGAAGGCGTCAGTCCCGAACAGGCCGTCCCCGCAGCCACTCAGGGCGGGCGAGACTGGCGGTGAGCGCACCAGTCGCCGGCGCACCGTCCTTCCGCCACCGCGAGATGTCGGCGGGCGCTAGGGCCGCGTGGGATCGAAATGTTTCTCCAGGTGCCGACCGTAGAGATAATATTCCTTCTGCGGCGGGTGGGTCGTGGCGGCAAAAGCAGAAATGCGCTGCGGGAAGCGCGTCTCGAACATGAACGCCAGCGAATTTTTGATGCGCTGGGGACCAAGTGCGGCGCTGCTCGCCCTCTCGAAGGCGTCAACATCAGGCCCGTGAGGCAGCATGGTGTTGTGCAGGGACGCACCGCCCGGCATGAACCCGCCCCCCGTCTTGGCATCATACTGACCGTAAACCAGCCCCATGAATTCGCTCATGACGTTCATGTGATACCAGGGCGGCCGGAAGGTATCCTCGGCGACCATCCATCGATCCGAGAAAATGACGAAATCCATGTTCGCCGTCCCCGGTGTTTCCGAAGGCGACGTCAGCACAGTGTAGATGGACGGATCGGCGTGGTCGAACAGAACCGGCCCCACCGGCGAGTAGCGACGCAGGTCGTACTTGTACGGGGCATAGTTGCCGTGCCAGGCCACCACGTCGAGCGGTGAATGTTCGATATCGGTAACCCAGAGCGCGCCACCCCACTTGACGTACAGAAGCGAGGGAGCGTCCCGGTCTTCGTAAGCCGCAACCGGCGTCAGAAAGTCGCGCGGATTCGCCATGCAGTTTGCGCCGATGGGGCCGCGCTCCGGCAGCGTCAGCGCGCCGCCGTAGTTCTCACAGATATAGCCGCGCGCGGGACCGTCACGCAGCTCCAGACGGAACTTCACGCCGCGCGGAATGATCGCGATCTCACCCGGTTCGACGTCGATGATGCCAAATTCCGTATGGAAGTGGACGCCGCCTTGCTGAGGCACGAACAACAGCTCGCCATCGGCGTCGTAAAAGTATTCGTCCTTCATCGAACGCGTGATGGTGTAAATGTGCGCGCCCATGCCGCTGCACATTTCGGCGTCGCCGGCCGTGGTCAGCGTCCGAACGCCCTGCATGAAGGAGAGCGGCTCCGACGGTATCGGAACCGGATCCCACCTCACAGGCGAGATACGCATGGCGACATCGCGTGCCGGCGCGGTTTGCCAAAGACCGATGTCGGTCTTGCGGAACTCGTTCCAGTTCGCCACCGTCGGCCGAATTCTGTAGAGCCAGGATCGCTCGTTGGTGGTGCGGGGCGCCGTGAACGGCGAACCGCTCAGCTGTTCGGCATAGAGCCCGAAGGCACAGCGCTGCGGCGAATTCCGACCGAGGGGAAGAGCGCCGCGGAGCGCCTCGGTTTCAAAGCCGTTGCCAAAGCCCGACATATATCCAGCTTGAATGGCGCTATCGCCGGCGGTTACCTGCCCTGCGATAATTTTCGGGCCGGAAACATTCATGGTCCAATCCTTCCTCGGGATGCCACACCGGTACCGGCCAAAAATGTAACCATCAACCGGCCTCTCGCGGTCGCAAATCGCCTTGCAGTGCAACCATCATCCACTATCCACAGTAGCAATCTGAGGCGCCGGTTCTGCATTCCCGGCTGCTCAATCGTATCCATTTTAAGGAAAAGGCATCAGCCCGGTTGTCACCGGCCGTGGTGACAGCGACGGAGCGCAAATCCCCACAAGATCGGTTGGTAACCCAACGGACCTGTTAAGGGCCCGAATTGGAAAGCGAGGATACAATTCGTGTATCCTGATTTGCCGCCGGCTATCAAACCGTCGACTTCGGCAACCAGAGGAAAAGGCTCGTGGCGAAGACTAGGCAGACTCGCGCGAACGGAACGAGCCGGACCAATGAGGTCTTTGAGAGACTTCGGACGGCGATCGTCATGGGCGAATTGCGTCCCAATGAGCCGCTTATCGAAGTTGAGCTGGCCGAAAGACTGCAGGTGAGCCGGACACCTATTCGTGAGAGCCTGCAACGCCTCGTTGCAGATGGGCTGATTGTGCCGCGACGGCGTGGCTGGCTTGTCCGCGAATATACGCCGGAGGAGGTGCGACAGCGGTCAGAGGTGCGGGCGGCGTTGGAAGGACATGCGGCCTACCTTGCGGCAGAACGCGCCACGCCTGGCGACCTCGAGGCCATCGAGGCGATCCATCGTTACCGTCTGACCATCGACATCGGCGACGAGACGTTACGCGTCTCCACGAACCGCGATTTTCACGCGCGCATTATCGACAGCGCTCGAAATGAAGAACTCAAGAACGCGATCTTCAAAACCGGGCGCTTCTACTTCAACCTCGCTGTCGCCCGCGCCACGAACGAAGACCAGCTGGCGTTGGGCAACGAGGATCACGCGCGAATCCTTGCGGCGCTGAAAGCGCGCGATGCCTACGCCGCCGAACGCCATATGCGCCAACATATCCACAGGACATTTGGAAACTTCCAACGCTTCGCCGCCAACTCCATCGGCGGGAGCCTGCCCGGTACCCGGCATTATTCCGTCCCCGTCGACCTCTAGCGAGGTCATCCATCCGAATTTCCACATAGGGACCGGCGAATCCTTCATTCTATCGGCGGACACGCCAGTTTCCTCAGATGGAACGTAACGCATCCACGTCCCACACAGACGCGTTTATGACCGCATTTTTTGCATGCAGTATCATGCACAATATTGCATACAGAATTGTAGGTGGTAATCTCCCTCGCAGTTGAGCGTCGGGAGGTCGCGTCGATGGATATAGTCCCTGCGAAGTCTGCCGCCGGGCTGCCCGATTCATTCCAGCGCGCCCTTTGCACCTTGATCGATACGGTCGGGACGAGCGAGTTCGTTGGAGCGTTGTTCCACGCCCTGCGCGACATGACCGGCTGCGAGCAGATGGTTGTCTTCAGCCACAGCCGCGGCAGCCCGCCGCGAACGCTCCTGAGTCAGAACTCCGGGCTCGTAACCAACTTTTCCCTCCGCAACGAGCATTACGTCAGCGCATTTTGGCACCACGATCCCGTGCATCGGCTTGATGATGAGGCGGCGTCGGATGATCTCTACCTCGCCCGACTGGATGCGCGCGACCTCGCCAGTCGCAGTTATCGCGAAGAATGCTTCACGGACGTCGGGCTCGGCAGCCGGGTGTCTGTGATCCGCACGGTCGCTGAAAGAGTCATGCGGCTGAACATCTATATGCGGGGACGAGGCGCATATGAGCCGTATGTCGCCGAGCAGATGCTGACGACCGCCGACGTCATTGATCGCTTGCTCCGTCGGCACGATTCGCAGGCCCAGCGGCATTCCCAACGCCTTGGCCAAAATGAAATTCGCGATCGTCTCAGCATCGTCGCCCCGGCATTGACGCCGCGCGAACTGGAGGTTTGCACGCAAATCGCGCGCGGTCT
This sequence comes from uncultured Hyphomicrobiales bacterium, assembly GCA_964407155.1. Lineage (GTDB taxonomy): Bacteria > Pseudomonadota > Alphaproteobacteria > Rhizobiales > Kaistiaceae > DASZQY01. Next base: position 5,391 of record CAYOUO010000169.1, read on the forward strand.
CACCTCGGAAGGCATCGCGTTGGAACTCGGCATCAGCCGAAATACGGTTTTGACCTACAGGAAGAGAGCTTATGCCCGTCTGAAGATAACAGCCCAGAACGAACTGATGCAGATGCTGATGTCGTGACCCCGGAGGCCAGAGCGCCCGCACACGCCGCGTCACATGTCGATGCGACTTTAAGGCTGCGCCCCCGGCTGTTATCACCTTGCGAGATTCAATCAGTTCGCGGCCATAGCAGGCCGTGAATGATGAGATATGTCGGCGTGATTGCGGGCGGCGCAGTCGGTCGGCAGATCGAGCCCGGCTGCAGGCTCCTCAATCTCGATGCTGCGACTTTTATTGGGAAAGCGACGAGATGCCGGGATTGGCTAAAAAAGAAGAGCCGGCGCCAGCGACAGAAATTCCAGGCAGCGACAACGAGATTTCCGAGTTTGACGCCGTCATTCTGGGAAGCGGCGCGGCGGGCATGGCCGCCGCTATCACCGCATCCCTGAAGGGCCTGTCGGTCGTCATTCTGGAGAAGACGGACCGCGTCGGCGGCAGCACTGCCGTTTCGGGCGGGGCGGTATGGATTCCGGATAACCCTCTCATGGGTGCTGCGGGGCATACCGACAGTCGCCAGAACGTGATGCAATACCTGGAGACCGTTCTGGGCAATCGCCTCAATCGAGCGATCGTTACCGCGTTCCTCGACAATGGCCCGCGGATGGTCCAGTTCTTCAGCAGGAACACCGCGGTACGTTTCACCCCGCGAACCCGCTCTCCCGATTATCAGTCCGAACTCGCCGGCGCCTCGATGGGGGGACGCACCATCGATCCCATGCCTTTCGATGGCCGCCAGCTGGGTCGCCATTTCGAGCTGCTCCGTCCGCCCCTTGAGAGTTTCATGGTGTTCGGCGGAATGATGGTAAGCCGACCCGAAATCGCGACACTGCTCAACGTATTCCGCAGCGCGCGCGGATTTGCCGGCAGCACCGCGCTGGTGCTGCGCTACCTGCAGGATCGCCTGCGGTTCTCGCGCGGCACACGCCTCATCCTTGGCAACGCGCTGGCTGCCCGCCTCTACAAGACCGTGCTCGATCAGCACATACCAATCATTCTGAACGCCGCCGGGACAAAGTTGCTTCTCGATCAGGGCGCCGTGCGCGGTGTAACGACGACTGTGGAGGGCGTCAGCAGGACATTCCGTGCACGCCGCGGCGTGGTCATCGCCACGGGAGGATTCCCCGGCAACCACGCGCTACTCGCCACGCGCCTGCCGCATGCTTCCGAGCACCGGACCGTGGCTCCGTCGACCAATCGCGGCGACGGCATAGAGATGGCGCTGGATGCCGGCGCGCATCTCGTCGACGGTAACGCCGGCGACAGACTGTGGGCACCCGTGTCCCACATGAAAATGCCCGACGGAGAGGAAAAGACCTTTCCTCACCTGCTGCTCGACAGACCCAAACCAGGACTGATCGCGGTTGACGCACGCGGACAGCGCTTCGTGAACGAAGCTTGCTCGTACCACGACTTTGTCGAGGCGATGCAGGCGGATGCGGCACGTGTACCGGCTTATTTGATCTGCGATTTCCGCTTCATCAGGAAATACGGCCTCGGCCTCGTGCGGCCGCTGATCGACCGCATCGAACCGTTTGTCAGAGCTGGCTATCTCGTCCGGGCTGGTACGATCGCCGAGCTGGCGCGGCAGATCGGCGCGGACCCCACCAATCTTGCCGCCGCGATCGCCGGGATGAATCGTGCCGCCAAAAGCGGAGTCGACGATGCATTCGGAAAGGGCGCAACAG
>CAYOUO010000170.1:0-9708 GCA_964407155.1 uncultured Hyphomicrobiales bacterium
GTCCACCGCGTCGTGCTTGGCGAGTTCGAGCCCAAGCGAGGCCTTGTCGCCGGTGACGATGTTGACCACCCCGCCGGGCACGTCGGACGTGTCGAGCACCTGGTAGAAGTCGGTGGCGGCGAGCGCCTCCGCCATCGACGGCACCATCACGACGGCGTTGCCCATCGCAATCGCCGCACCCATCAGCGACACGAACGCGAGCAACCCCGGCTCCTCCGGACAGACGATCCCGACCACGCCGATCGGTTCGTTCACCGCCAGCGCCAGCCCGCGGAACGGCGGTTTGTGGATCACGCCCTCGTGCTTGTCGGCCCATGCTGCGTAGGCAAACAGCCGCCGTACCGCCGCGTCGACCTCAAGGCGCGTCTTCGCCGCCTTCACGCCGCGGATGAGCCTGAGCCGGTCGGCGAATTCGTCGGCCCGCGCATCGAGATTCTCGGCGACGTAGTAGAGGATCTGCGCCCGCGCGTGCTCGCTGGTGGTCGCCCACTTCGGCTGGATCTTGCGCGCCGCCTCGACCGCGTCGCGGATATCCTTGCGGTTGCCCTCGCCCACTTCGCCGACGAGCTTACCGTCGCGCGTTGCGAGCGTGCGCGAATAGCCACCGTCCGGCCGCGCCTGCTTGCCGCCGATGTAGAGCTTCGCCGTGCGGTCGATTCCGCCGCCGAACAGCTCGGCGCCGAGATCGGCCTTGGGCGGCGCGTTTTCCGCGAGCTTCGCCGCTCCGGCCAGCCATTTCGGCTTGGTGTAGGCGGCGACGCCCTCGCGCCCGCCTTCGCGGCCGTAGCCCGATTCCTTGTAGCCGCCGAAACCGGCAGCCGCATCGAACAGGTTGGTCGAATTGACCCACACCACGCCGGCCTTGAGTTTCGGCGCGACGTCGAGCGCAAGGTTGACCGATTCCGACCAGATCGAGGCGGCAAGCCCGTATTCGGTGTTGTTGGCGAGCGCGACCGCCTCTTCCGGCGTGCGGAAACTCATCGCCACCGCGACCGGCCCGAAGATCTCGACGCGCGCCACGGTCGAGGCCGGCTCGACGTTGGTGAGCAGCGTCGGCGGATAGAAGCAGCCTGTCGCCGGCAGCTTGGCATCGGCCTGAAAGAGAGTAGCGCCTTCCGCCACGCCCTGCTCGACCAGCTTCGCGATGCGCTGCAACTGCACCGGCGCCACGATCGCGCCGAGGTCGATCGCCTTGTCGAGCGGCGAGCCGACGCGCAGCGTGTGGAGGCGCGCGCGCAGCTTCGCCACGAACGGGTCGTGGATGCCCTCCTGCAGGAGGAGCCGCGAGCCGGCACAGCACACCTGCCCCTGATTGAACCAGATCGCATCGACCACGCCCTCGACCGCCGAATCGAGATCGGCGTCGTCGAAGACGATGAACGGCGACTTGCCGCCGAGCTCGAGCGTCAGCGACTTGCCGCTGCCGGCGGTCGCTTCACGGATCCGGCGGCCGACCTCGGTCGACCCGGTGAAGGCGATCTTGTCGATGCCCGGGTGCCTGACGATCAGTTCCCCGGTCGCGCCATCGCCGGTGACGATATTGACCACGCCTCTCGGCAGCCCGGCGCGCTCGCACATCTCGGCGAACAGCAGCGCCGACAGCGGCGTAAACTCGGCCGGCTTCAGCACGCAGGTGTTACCGAGCGCGATCGCCGGCGCGATCTTCCAGGCGAGCATGAGCAGCGGGAAGTTCCACGGGATGATCTGCCCGCACACGCCGACCGGCGCCCGGTCGGGAAACTCGCTCTCCATCATCTCAGCCCAGCCGGCGTGGTAATAGAAATGCCGCGCCACCAGCGGCACGTCGATGTCGCGCGTCTCGCGGATGGGCTTGCCGTTGTCCAGCGCCTCGACCACCGCGAACAACCGCGAATGGCGCTGGATGAGCCGCGCCAGCGCGTACAGGTATTTCGCCCGTTCGTGGCCCGGCAGGCGCGCCCAGGGACCTTGCGCCCGCCTTGCCGCCTTCACTGCCGCGTCGATGTCCGCTTGCCCTGCCTCGGCCACCTTGGCCAGCGCCTCGCCCGTCGCCGGGTTGCTCGTCTCGAAAAAACGGCCGCTTTCCGCCGTTTTCCATGCGCCGTCGATGAACAGCTTCGCCCCGCCGGCGAGGCCTTTCAGCCACGTCCGCGCCTCCCTGTCGCTCTCCGGTGCCGGCCCGTAATCGAGATGGTCGAGAATTTCAGCGACTGACATCAGCGTCTCCTCACGTCCGTCACTCCGGCGAAGGCCGGGGTCCAGTTTCTTTCGGCGCACCTGCCGGTGCGCTGCTGGATTCCGGCCTTCGCCGGAATGACGAGAATATTCATTCCTAAGCCATCGCGTGGTGGTCGAAGGAGGCGTAACGCCCGGTGATGAAATACTCGAGCTGGCGCTCGATGTCGGCGAGCAGCGAGGAGGCCCCGAAGCGGAAGAGTTCGGGCTCCAGCCACTCCGGCCCGAGTTCCTCCATCATCAGGAACTGAAACGCCATCGCGTCCTTGGCGGTCGAGATGCCGCCCGCCGGCTTGAAACCGACGACATACCCCGTCATTTCGCGATAGGCACGGATCGCCCGCACCATGGTGAGCGCCACCGGCAGCGTCGCGTTCACGCCTTCCTTGCCGGTCGATGTCTTGATGAAATCGGAGCCGGCCATCATCGCCACCCATGAGGCGCGGCCGACATTGCGCAGCGTCTTCAGGTCGCCGGTGCCGAGAATGGTCTTCATGTGCGCCGGCCCGCACGCCGCCTTGAACGCCTTCACCTCTTCGTAGAGCGCCTGCCAGTTGCCGGTGAGAACATGCTCGCGCGTGATCACCACGTCGATCTCGCGGGCTCCGTCAGCCACGGACGACTCGATCTCCTCCAGCCGCGTCTTCATCGGCGAAAGCCCGGCCGGAAATGCCGTCGAAACCGCCGCGACGGGAATGTCGGTCCCCTTCAACGCGTCGACCGCGGTCGCCACGAAACGGTGATAGACGCAGACGGCTCCCGTCGTGATCCTCCTGTCGCCGAGACCGAGCGCCTCCTGAATGTCGTCACGGAGCGGATGGATCGCCTTGGCGCAGAGCCGGCGCACGCGCCCCTCCGTATCGTCGGAGTTCAGCGTGGTGAGGTCGATGCATTCGATCGCTTTCACCAGCCACGCCGCCTGCCATTCCTTCTTCACGGTCCGCCGCTTCGGCAGGGTCGCCGCCCGCCGCTCGACGGCAGAAAGGTTCACGCGAACGCCGGCCACCGGCTCCGGATCGAACGGGACGCCCGGGTTGTGAGGAGCGTGGAGCACATTGTGCAGACGATGGATTTCCGCGCTTTCGTGGCCGGCGGCGGACTTGGACATGGGGGTTACTCGCGTTTCTGCTCCCGTAGGCGCCATATTAGGCCCACAGACCGGGAGCGCGGAAGGAGTCCCGCAGGTTTCGGGTGGAGGAATCTGCCCTCGCCTGTCAAAATATGATCATGAACCGTTCATTTGCCCTGTTTTCGACGGCCATCGGCACCCTCGCGATCGTCTGGGCGCGCCAGGGCATCGTGGGGCTCGCCCTTCCCGCGGCGAGCGAAGCCGCCCTACGGACCGGCATCGTCCGGCGGTTTCCCGGCGGCGAAGAGCAGAAGCCGACCTTTGGGATAGATCTCGCGATCCGCGACATCAGCAGGCTGCTGGCCGGCGAGCCGGTCGATCTCGCGCGCATTGCCCTCGATTTCACCGATGTCGCCGGCTTCGACCGGCAGGTTTACGAGATCGCGCGCAGCATTTTGCCGGGAGAGACGCGCACCTATGGTGAGGTCGCCCGCACCCTCGGCGATGTCGCGCTCTCCCGCCAGGTCGGTCAGGCGCTGGGACGCAACCCGTTCCCGGTCGTCGTGCCCTGCCATCGCGTTCTGGCCGCCAACGGCCGCACCGGCGGCTTCAGTGCGCCGGGCGGCGTGGCGACCAAGTTCAGGATCCTCGCCATCGAGAAAGCGCGATTCGGCGGAAATCCGTCGCTTTTCGATGCAGTCGGCGGGCTGCCCCTGGCCGTTGCGCGCTCGGCTTAGCTGCGGCGCACAAACACCTGACATTGAAAAGTGTTATGATTCGCGCTGCAAGATTCGCAGGCGGGCGGGAGTTCGAAGCCCCGGCGATCGAACAACCGGAGGAAGCTTCATGCTTGAGCAAGTCATCATCTGGATCATCGTAGGGCTCATCGCCGGCTGGCTCGCGGGCCAGATCGTGAAGGGTGGCGGTTTTGGGTTGGTAGGCGATATTATCGTTGGGTTGGTTGGTGCGATCATCGGTGGCTGGCTGCTGCCTGCCATCGGTCTTCCGCTCGGCGGCGGCATCGTCGGCGCCATCATCACCGCTCTTATCGGCGCCATCATTCTCCTCGTCATCGTCAAGCTCATCGGACGAGCCTGACGCCGCAACCATGAAAATGCCCGCCGAAGCACGTCTTCGGCGGGCTTTTTCGCGTCTGGAAGTTCAGTCGCCGAGCGTCTCGTGCACATCGGCAACGCCACGCTGCCAGTAGCTGGCGACCTTCAGCCATTCCTTGCGGTGCCCGTGCTGCTCGACAAGCACCCGCCGCACGCGCCGCGCGGCTCCCGCCTCACAGGCCGCCCAGGCAAATCCGTCGCCATGCGGAAGCTTCAGCGCCGCGATGGCATCCTCGAGCAGCGTGCCAGTGCCCGCCGGCGCTTCACCGCGGTAGAGCCAGTGCGCCTCGATTGAGGCAGCACCCGGCAGCGGGATCTCCTCGCCCGTATTCCCTACCTCGGCCACCACGATGGCGCGGGCGCCCGGGCGAATCTCTTCCAGCCGTCGCTGGATTGCAGGCAGGGCGGTTTCGTCGCCCGCCAGCAGGTCCCAGTCGAAATCGTCCGGCACGATCATCGAGCCGCGCGGGCCGCCCATCACGACCGTATCCCCTGCCCGCGCCTCAGCCGCCCACGCCGTGGCGGGCCCGGCCTGATCGTGCAGGGCAAACTCGATGTCGAGCTCGCCTGCGGCCGCATCGTAGCGTCGCGGCGTGTAGTGGCGCCCGACATCGCCCCAGAACAGCTTGACGTGATCTTCAAAGCCCGGGCTCGCAAACCCCGCCAGATCGTCGCCGGCGAACGTTATGCGCGCCATGTGAGGCGCGATCCTGACCACGCGCCTGACCGCGATGGTACGCCGCTTCAGTTCATGTCTTACGCGCGAAATCTCGTGCCGCGTCGCTGCAATCGTCTCGGCCAATGCACCATCCTCGGCTGGTTGAACCCCGACGATGATATACGCCGCCGATGCCGACTTTGCAGGGTCTGCAGATGAGGACGACCGCGTTGCAGCGGGGGTCGAGCCTAGCACCCCCTGAGCCCGGCCAACCGCCGGCAACACTGGCTTCACGGGCTCGAATAACAGGGCCGAAGGGTAGTGGCAGGGGCGACTGCAGCCTGGACCCTCCGGCCCCGACTTCGCTCTTACTCGAAGCCTGACCTCGGTACCCGCACCGGGCGATCCTGCGAAAGCTAGACGAAGGTATAATGGCGCCGAAAGAGCCGCAGCCTCATGCCGCAGGCGTCGGCCCCAGGATTGCTTTTCTTTCGTGCCCTGGTCCGCAATGGCTCGCAGGAGCCGTTTTCCGGGGAGTTGTGCAGCCATGCGTGCCAGCCGGACCAGGCCATCGGTGTCGAACTCGCTGCCGTGGCTCATTGGCGGCCTGATGGCGATGATTTTCGTCGGCGACACGCTGACGGACCGCGAGATCGCGGTCGAGGTGCTCTACGTCATCGTAGTCCTGCTGTCCGTCCGCGGATTCGGTGAGCGCGACGTGCTCCTCGTCGCCGCGTGCAGCGCGGTCCTCACCGTGCTGAGCTACCTGGTCAACGAGCGCGGAGCGCACGACGCCGGCCTGATCAACAGCGCCATCGGCCTCTTCGCGATCGGCGCGACGACGTATCTCGCCATCAAGATCAAGCGGGCCGAGGCCGCGGCGATTGCGGCACAGGGACAGCTCGCGCGGGCCAGCCGCATGGCGCTGCTCGGCGAAATGACCGCTTCCATCGCCCACGAAATCAACCAGCCGCTCGCCGCGGTGGTGACCAACGGCGGCGCCTGCACCCGGTGGCTCGCCATGCAGCCGCCGAATTTTCCGGAAGCGCGGCAGGCGCTGGCCCGCATGACCCGCGACGCCCACCGCGCCAGCGAAATCATCGCCCGCGTCCGCTCGATGGCGAGCCCGGGCACGGCCACTGAAAGCTGGCTCGACGTCAACGGCGCGATTCGCGAGGCGGTCGCGTTGCTGCGCGGCGAACTGTCGGCGAACCAGGTGTCGATCGAAATTGCCCTGGCCGACGGCCTTCCGCCCGTGCGCGCCGACCGCGTGCAGTTGCAGCAGGTCCTGGTCAACCTCCTCGTCAATGCCATCGAGGCCATGCACAATTCCGCGGGGCGCCGGGAAATCGCGATCGCCTCGTTTGCCGAGCCTCGCGAAGAGACGATCACCGTGGAGGTGCGCGACACCGGCTGCGGCATCGATGCCCGCAACGCCAGCCGCATTTTTGACCCGTTCTATACGTCGAAGCCCGAAGGCATGGGGCTGGGTCTTTCCATCAGCCGCACCATCGTGGAGGCCCACGGCGGCACAATAACGGCCGCGCCCCGTGCGTCTGGAGGAGCCGTGTTCCGGGTCACGCTGCCCACCGATCCGCGGACGCCGGACGACAGCGATGAGACGCTTTCCGCGGCGGTGGAGGAGGACGCATGAGCAGCGACGGATCGGTTGTCTTCGTCGTCGATGACGACCCGTCGGTGCGCGAGGCCCTCGACAGCCTGCTCCGGTCGGCCGGGATAACCGTGCGCACGTTCGCCTCGACCGCCGAATTCATGCAGGCGGACAGGGACGCCGGCGCGGCGTGTCTCGTGCTCGACGTGCGCATGCCGGACGTGAACGGTCTCGACTTCCAGAAGCACCTCGTCGCCGCGGGGATCGATCTCCCGATCATTTTCATCACCGCGCACGGCGACATCCGCATGTCGGTGCGCGCGATGAAAGCCGGTGCGGTCGAATTTCTCACCAAGCCGTTCGACGACCAGCAGCTCATCGACACGATCTGTGCGGCGCTGAGGTCGGACCGCGAGCAGCGCCAGTTCGCCGCCGCCGACGCCGGGCTCAGCGAGCGCTTTGCCCGGCTGAGCGGCCGCGAACGGGAGGTGATGGCGCACGTCGCCAAGGGGCGCCTCAACAAGCAGATCGCCGGCGACCTCGGGCTGAGCGAAGTGACCGTGAAGCTCCATCGCGGCAACGTCATGCGCAAGATGGAAGCGCATTCGCTCGCGGCGCTGGTGCGAATGGCTGACCGCCTCAGCGAACTCGAGCGCCGCCGCCACGTTGCCGATTGATCGACCTCAGATGCCCTCGCCGCACCCGCCCAGATTCAACGTCGTGCTGGTGGCCTGCATCGGCTGCGTACTGATTGCCACCATCGGAACCGCGATGTCCTCGAATCTGCTCCACGCGTTTGACAATGCCGCCGGTTTCGAAGGTCACATGGATGCCGTGCGCACAATCGGACCGCTGGCTCGGGAGACCGGCGAGCCGATCTTCGTGCGCATCGACACCAATGTCATGCCCGGCCTCGACTGGCACATGCACGCCGAGCAGGGCGCGATCCATGCCGAGATCGGCGTGCCGACGATTGCCTACCTCGATGTTCAAAATCTCGGCGCATCGCGGGACAGCGCGCGCGGACTGTTCAGCGTCACTCCCGATCCGGCAAGCTATCACTTCATGAAGGCTGACAACTTCACATCCGGCGACGTCACCCTTGATCCCGGCGAATCCGTGCGCCTTCCGGTCGCGTTCTATTTCGACGGCACCACCGCCACCGACCCTGAGATGAAGGGGATTCGCAGCGCGACTGTCGCCTACACCTTTGGGCGCGCGAAGGGTGGCGCCACGACCACGCCGCTTGCCGCGCAGGCCGCCGCCACTGCACACGACGTTGCAGTCAACGCGCGGGTGACGTTCAGCGCCGATCCGGCGCGCTGATCGCCCGGCCTGCACAAGACTTCAAGGAATATCGGAAGGGTTGGTTGCGGGAGTTGGATTTGAACCAACGACCTTCAGGTTATGAGCCTGACGAGCTACCGGGCTGCTCCATCCCGCGCCAACGAAAGCGAAGGGCAAGCCAACGCCTCGAACGCGCTCGATATAGCCGCTTGTGACAGCTATTTGAAGGCCCGATTGCGCTTCCCGAGCGAATTATTTTTCGCTTGAAAATCAGCCGCTTGGCGCCGCCGGACCGCTTCCCTTCGTCGCCTGCCGCTCGCGCGGGCCACCGGGACCGATGGGCAGCGGATACCCGCCGCGATAGCCGTGGGCCAAATAAACCCGCACGGTGATATCCGGACGGCCGCCAAGCAGGATCGGAACGTTGTCCACCGGCTCGATGCTGTCAAAGTACCGGTCATAGGCGGCGTGGACGTCCGGCAGGAAATTGTCGGTGGCGATGATGAGCGCGTCCCACCCGACGAACTTCTCGGGGTCCCACCCGAAAGCGATGTTGCGCGGATCGTGACAGAGGCAAACGACCGGCATCACATCGCCGATCTGAACGTCGACCTTGCCGGCCTGGTGCCATTGCGGGGCGACCGCGAACAGGCGGGGCTGGTTCAGGTATCCCTTCGCTTCCAGCGCCGGCCGCAGTTCTGTCCACGTCAGCATCTCGCGGGTCGGGTTTGCCGATTCCTCGACCTTGGCCGTCATCTGCCGGGGCATCACCAACCCGACCCAGCCGAGCGTCGCCTGCGTGGTCACGAAGGCTGCCGCAATCGCCATCACTGCCGCCGCCGCGATCACCGCCCGGCGCGCACCCGCCTTGCCGGCCTCAATGCCTTCGGCCGTGAACTTGCCGAGCAGCGGGAACAGGAAAAGATAGCCCGGCGATTGCCAGTGGAAGTGATAGCCCAGCGGCGCCCACAGGGCCGCGGCCGTGAACACGATGATCGGCACGATGGCGAGGCACGCGAGGAACCAGCCTTTCGGTTCGTGCGGACCGCGCGCCAGCGCCCTGAAGAACACGTAGATCATCGGCACCCAGACGACCGGGTTCATGATGCCGGCCTGTCCCGCGATGCTGCGGACGAGCCAGTCGAAATGAAGTCCGACGTTCGCGGTGATGCGGTCGCCCTGGAAGAGAAAGGACACCCACTCGTTCTGCGCATTCCAGATCAGCACCGGCAGGAAGATCACCGTCGCCACGATCGCGGCCGCGAGCAGCCCCGTCCATGACAGCCACCGCCGTTCGCGCCACGTCGTCGCGACGAAAATGACGAGGCCGGCGAAGATCAGCGCAGCGTGATATTTCGACAGCATCGCCAGACCGAAGGCGGCTCCCGCCGCCAGCCACAGCAGCATCGGTGCCGCCGGCTGCTCGAACCGCAGTTTGGCAATGGCGAGCGCCGCGAGCACGAGGAAAAGCATCAGCGGCCCATCCGGCTGGAACCAGCCGCCCGCGCTCAGCGAGAAGACGATGGACAGGTTGAGCAGCACGGCGCCCCACGCGCCGGCGCGTTCGCCGAACAGGAGCGCGCCCAGCCGGTAAATTCCCCATGTCGTGCCGACGAACATCAGCACGAACGGCAATCGCATGAAGAAGGTCGACTGCGCGCCGAACAGCTTGATCGCGACCCAGCCGATCCACAGGAAGAGCGGCGGCTGGTCGAAGTAGCTCAGCGCCAGGTGCCGCGCTGTCGCGACGTAG
>CAYOUO010000171.1:0-3964 GCA_964407155.1 uncultured Hyphomicrobiales bacterium
CGAGATCCTGGACAGCCGCGGCAATCCGACGATCGAGGTGGACGTCACCCTCGAGGACGGGGCCTTCGGCCGCGCGGCCGTGCCGTCCGGCGCCTCCACCGGCGCCCACGAGGCGGTCGAGCTCCGCGACGGCGACAAGAAGCGCTACCAGGGCAAGGGCGTGACGAAAGCGGTCGCCGCGGTGAACGGCGAGCTGTTCGAGGCGCTCACCGGCATGGAGGCCGAGAACCAGATCCACATCGACCGCACGATGATCGAGCTCGACGGCACGGAGAACAAGGGCCGGCTCGGCGCCAACGCCATCCTCGGCGTCTCGCTCGCCGTCGCCAAGGCGGCCGCCGAGGCCAACACGCTGCCGCTCTACCGCTACGTCGGCGGCACCAACGCGCACGTGCTGCCCGTGCCGCTCATGAACATCATCAACGGCGGCGTCCACGCCGACAACCCGATCGACTTCCAGGAATTCATGATCGCGCCCATCGGCGCGCCGACCTTCGCCGAAGCGATCCGCTGGGGCGCCGAGGTGTTCCACACGCTGAAGAAGGCGCTGAAGGACGCCGGCCACAACACCAACGTCGGCGACGAGGGTGGTTTCGCGCCCAACCTCAAGACGGCGACCGAGGCGCTCGACTTCGTCATGCGCGCCATCGCGACGGCCGGTTACAAGCCTGGTGACGACATTGCGCTGGCGCTCGATCCGGCCTCTACCGAGTTCTTCAGGAACGGCAAGTACGTCTACGAGGGCGAGGGCGGCAAGACGCGCGACCCTGCCGAGCAGGTCGCCTATCTCGGCGAGCTGGCGGGCAAGTATCCCATCGTGTCGATCGAGGATGGCCTCGCCGAAGACGACTGGACCGGCTGGAAGCTCGCGACCGAGAAGCTCGGCGGAAAGATCCAGCTCGTCGGCGACGACCTCTTCGTCACCAACACCAAACGCCTCAAGGAAGGCATCGACAAGGGCATCGCCAACTCGATCCTGGTCAAGGTCAACCAGATCGGGACGCTGACCGAGACGCTCGCCGCAGTGTCGATGGCGCAGTCGGCCGGCTACACCGCGATCATGTCGCACCGGTCGGGCGAGACCGAGGACACCACGATCGCCGATCTCGCGGTGGCCACCAACTGCGGACAGATCAAGACCGGCTCGGCCTCACGCTCGGACCGCATCGCCAAGTACAACCAGCTCCTGCGCCTGGAGGAAGAACTCGGCACCAGCGCGATCTATGCCGGGAAGGCGGCGCTGAAGCGGTAGTTTAGGGTTTCGCTATTCCGCTTCCCCCGCGAAAGCGGGGGCCCAGGGTTGTCCGCAAAACGGCTCGCGCATGACATTGCGCGATGTTTTACGTGTACATCCTGGCCAGCCGCCGAAACGGTACCCTTTACATCGGGAGCACCGACGACCTTGCCAGACGGGTCGAGCAACATCGCGTCGGTGCCACGCGCGGGTTCACGTCAAAATACCGCGTTGGTCTTCTCGTTTGGTTCGAAATTCATGAAACTCGCGAGGGCGCGCTGCTCCGGGAACGAGCGATGAAGAAATGGAATCGCGCCTGGAAAATCGCCCTGATCGAAAAATCAAATTCCGGCTGGAATGACCTTGCCCACGCCATTACCGTATAAATATTTGCTGTTCTTTATGCGCGCCAAACCCTTGGATTCCCGCTTTCGCGGGGAAAGCGGTTCGTGGGACGGACGCGAGGTGACAGCAACGCTCCGTTAATCATCACCCAGCAAGGTGAGGCGAGCCTTCGCCCGAGTCGCGTCGATGATCACCCGCCAGCGCAAGAGACCCTTCTTCCGCCGCCTCGTGCTGCCACTGGCCGCCATCGCTTTCGTCGGCTATTTCGCCTACCATACGTTCACCGGCTCGTTCGGCATCTGGGCGATGGACCGCCTCGATGCGGATGGCGCGCGCCTTGCCACCGAGCGCGATCAGCTCGATCAGGAGAAGACGACCCTGCAGGCGGCGGTGAACAGCGTGCGGCCGGAAAGCCTCGACGCCGACGTCGTGGATTTCGAGGCGCGCAAGGCGCTGAACCTGCTGCGCCCCGACGAGGTCGTGATTCCGCTGGGTGCAGCGCAGCAACACGCCGAATAGTCTCGCCGCTGCAAAGCAATCCGCCGTCACCTATGTAAAATCGGCATACGCGCCCTGCGGATTCGCCGGACGCCTGCGCTTGGATTGGCTCAAACGTTCAGTTAGCGTCTGCGGCAACGGCGAGAAGAACCGAACACTCACCTCATGGGGAAACGTTCATGCCCAAGGCGGAAAGGCAGGCCGCTGAACCTGCGGTTGGCGTAGCAGCCCGAAAATCCGAGCGCGCCGCCCCGGCGGAAGGCGCCAGCGTCACCACCCGGCCGGCGACGCTGAGCCGTGAGGAAGAACTTCACGCCTTCGGGCAGATGCTTCTCATCCGCCGCTTCGAGGAGCGCGCCGGCCAGATGTACGGCATGGGGCTGATCGGCGGATTCTGCCACCTCTACATCGGCCAGGAAGCGGTCGTCGTCGGCATGGAGATGGCGATCAAGCCCGGCGACCAGGTCATCACCGGCTATCGCGACCACGGCCACATGCTGGCCGCGGGCATGGACCCCAACGGGGTGATGGCGGAACTCACCGGCCGCATCGACGGCTACTCGCACGGCAAGGGCGGCTCGATGCACATGTTCAGCCGCGAGAAGGAATTCTTCGGCGGCCACGGCATCGTGGGCGCCTCGGTGCCGCTCGGCACCGGCATCGCGTTCTCCAACCGGTACCGCAAGAATGACCACGTCTGCCTGACCTACTTCGGCGATGGCGCGGCCAATCAGGGGCAGGTCTACGAATCGTTCAACATGGCCGAGCTGTGGAAGCTGCCGGTCGTCTACGTCATCGAGAACAACAAGTACGCCATGGGCACCTCGGTCAACCGCGCCTCGGCGCAGACCGATTTCTCGCGCCGCGGGCTCTCGTTCAACATCCCGGGCGAGAAGGTGGACGGCATGGACGTGCGCGCCGTCAAGGCGGCGGGCGAGAAGGCAGTGGCGTGGTGCCGCGAGGGCAAGGGTCCGTACATCCTCGAGATGGAGACCTACCGCTACCGCGGCCATTCGATGTCCGACCCGGCGAAATACCGCACGCGCGAGGAGGTCAACGAGGTGCGCGAGCATCACGACCCGATCGACAAGATCCGCGCGCGCATCCTCGAGCGGAAGTTCGCCACCGAGGACGAACTGAAGAAGATCGAGAACGACGTGCGCGACCGCATCGTGGCCGCGGCCGAGTTCGCGCAGAAGAGCCCGGAGCCCGATCCTTCCGAACTGTGGACCGACATCACCCACTAGGGCCTTCGCCCCCGAGGTTGTCCGGAAAACCCGATACCCGCGAACCGCTGACAGGAAACGTGTGATGTCCACCCAGGTTCTGATGCCCGCGCTTTCGCCGACCATGGAGGAGGGGAAACTCTCCAGGTGGCTGAAGAAGGAAGGCGACAGCGTGAAGTCCGGCGACGTGCTCGCCGAGATCGAGACCGACAAGGCGACCATGGAGGTCGAGGCGGTCGATGAGGGCATGCTCGCGAAGATTCTCGTGCCCGAGGGCAGCGAGAATGTGAAGGTCAACACGCCGATCGCCGTGCTTGCCGCCGAGGGCGAGAAAATTTCCGACGCGGCGACGCCCGCCGCGGCGCAGCCCACTGCCGCTCCCGCGCCCGCAGCCGCCGGCGAATCGCCGAAAGCTCCGCCGCCGCCGGACATGAAGTCCGAGCCGGCACCGAAGCCGGCGGCGGCGGCCACGCCCGCCGCGCCGCGCGTCTCGGCGGCCAACGATCCGGACGTGCCCGCCGGCACCGAGATGGTGAACCAGACCGTGCGCGACGCACTGCGCGACGCCATGGCCGAGGAGATGCGCCGCGACGAGCTGGTTTTCCTGATGGGCGAGGAAGTGGCGCAATATCAGGGCGCCTACAAGATCAGCCAGGGGCTC
>CAYOUO010000172.1:0-4250 GCA_964407155.1 uncultured Hyphomicrobiales bacterium
TATCGTACGGCCGGGCTATGCCATCGAGTACGATTATGTCGATCCGCGAGAACTCAAGCCGACGCTGGAGGTCAAGGCGCTCGGCGGGCTGTTTCTGGCCGGCCAGATCAACGGCACCACGGGTTACGAGGAAGCCGCTGCGCAGGGCCTGATGGCCGGCCTCAATGCGGCGCGGCTGGCGGGTGGCGCCGCGGGCGTCGCGGTCAGCCGTGGCGAAGGCTACATCGGCGTCCTGATCGACGACCTGATCACCCGTGGCGTGTCCGAGCCCTACCGCATGTTCACGTCGCGGGCGGAATACCGGCTGTCGCTCCGCGCCGACAACGCCGATCAGCGGCTGACGGCGAAGGGTTCGGACTGGGGCGTGGTGGGCTCCCGGCGGGCGATCGCATTTGCGACGCGGATGGCCGAACTGGAGCGGGCGCGTGAACTGACGCGCTCCCTGGCGCTGACGCCGAATGAAGCCGCGGCGTTCGGCATCCAGGTGAACCACGACGGCGTGCGGCGCTCCGCCTTCGAGCTTCTCGCCCGACCGGAAATCGGAATGGCGGAACTCAGCCGGGTCTGGCCGGAGCTGGGCGTCCTCGGTCGATTCGCATCCGATCAGATCGAGACCGAAGCGAAATATGCCGTCTACCTCGCGCGGCAGGAAAGCGACATCGACAGCCTGAGACGGGATGAAGCGGTGGCACTCGACGATGGTCTCGATTACGCGACGATTTCCGGGCTTTCCAATGAGCTGAGGGACCGACTCATGGCCGTGCGGCCGGCGACCCTGGGACAGGCGGGACGGCTCGAGGGCATGACGCCGGCGGCGCTGGCGCTGCTTCTGGCCGCGGTCCGGAAGCCGAGAGGGCGGGCTGCCGCCTGACGCCGGTGCCGCAGCAACCCATCTCCGACGACATCCGGCAGGTCGAGGCGATCCTCGATGTTTCACGTGAAACATCGGCGCGGCTGGAGACTTTCGTCGCGCTGGTGCGGAAGTGGCAGCCGGTCGAAAACCTGATCTCGCCAACGACCTTGCCCCATATCTGGGCCCGCCACGTGGCGGACGGCGCCGAGCTCTACGAGCTCTTTCCAAAGACGATGCGCTTTGCCGATCTGGGCACCGGGGCGGGCTTCCCCGGCATGGTCCTGGCCATCCTCGGAGCCGGGCGGCCGGGCTTTCACGTCGAGCTGGTCGAGAGCAACCAGCGCAAATGTGCGTTCCTGCGGACCGCCATCCGTGAAACCGGGGCCGCGGCGACGGTGCATCACGGGCGGGTGGAGCAGGTGGTGCCGATGCTGTGGCAGGATGGCGTTAACCTTAACGATTGCGTCACGGCGCGGGCGTTGGCGCCGCTTTCCACGCTGATCGGATATGCCCTGCCGCAGCTTGCGCGCGGCGCATTCGCGGCTTTCCACAAGGGGGCAGACTGGCAGCGGGAGGTCGAGGAAGCCCGGCAACTGTGGGACTTTTCGCTCGCGGTGCATCCGAGCCGGCGGGGCGAGGGAGCCATCCTCGAAATCTCCGATGTCCGGCAAAAGGGCGAATCAGCGTAAAAAGCTCGGCATGACCCTTCCGAAGTCCCCCCGGGTGATCGCTCTCGCCAATCAGAAAGGCGGCGTCGGCAAGACGACCACGGCGATCAATCTCGGGACGGCGCTCGCCGCCATCGGCGAAAACGTGCTGATCATCGACCTCGACCCGCAGGGCAACGCCTCGACCGGCCTCGGGATCGACCGTGCCAGCCGGACCATCTCGACCTACGACGTGATGCTCGGCGAAGCGACGCTGGCGCAGGCCGCGGTGGCGACGGCGGTGCCGCGGGTCTCGGTGGCGCCGTCGACGCTCGACCTGCTCGGCGTGGAGTTGGAAATATCGACGTTCAACGACCGGGCCTTCCGGCTGCGCAAGGCGCTGTTCGGGGACGCCGATTACGATTCGAGTCGGGTCCGAAACTACAGCTACGTGCTGATCGACTGCCCGCCGTCGCTCAACCTTCTCACGATCAACGCGCTGGCGGCATCGCACTCCATCCTGGTGCCGCTGCAGTGCGAGTTCTTCGCGCTGGAGGGACTGAGCCAGCTGCTGAAGACCGTCGACCAGGTGCGCGATTCGCTCAATCCGGAGCTCGGCATCCACGGCATCGTTCTGACCATGTACGATGCGCGGAACAATCTTTCGGCGCAGGTGGTGGCGGACGTTCGCGCCCACATGGGCGAGGCGGTCTACGAGACGATCATCCCGCGCAACGTGCGGGTGTCGGAGGCGCCGTCGTACGGCAAGCCGGTGCTGCTCTACGATTTCAAATGCGCGGGCAGCCAGGCCTATCTCAAGCTCGCGGCGGAGATCATCCAGCGCGAGCGCCTGCTGCGGGCGGCGTAGGGCAGGGTGGAGTAACGGGGGTCACGGACATGGCAGAAGAAGCGGCGCGCAATCGTCTGGGTCGCGGGCTGGCGGCACTGATGGGCGAGGTGAGGGCGGAGCCGGCGGTCGACCGTGGGCCGCGCCTGCCGCGGCGCCTGCCGCTGGCGTTCCTCACGCCCAACCCGAACAACCCGCGCAAGACCTTCGACGACGAGGCGCTCGCCGATCTGACTGCCTCGATCAAGGAGCGCGGCGTGGTGCAGCCGCTGATCGTGCGGCCGGTCGCGGGCAGCGCCGACCGCTACGAGATCATCGCCGGCGAGCGGCGCTGGCGGGCGTCGCAGCGCGCCGGGCTGCACGACGTGCCGGTGATCGTGCGCGAGGCGAACGACAAGGAATCGCTCGAGATCGCGATCATCGAGAACGTGCAGCGCGCCGATCTCAACGCGATGGAGGAGGCGCGCGGCTACCAGCAACTCATGGACCTCTACGGCTATACGCAGCAGCAGCTTGCCGACGTGATCGGCAAGAGCCGGCCGCACATCGCCAATACGCTGCGCCTAATGGCGCTGCCCGTGGACGTGCAGGCGCTGATTGGCGACGGCGTGCTTTCGGCGGGGCATGGGCGCGCGCTGCTCGTCTTTCCCAATCCGCTCGAAATGGCGCTGCGCGCCATCGCCGAGGGCATGAGCGTGCGCCAGCTCGAGGCGATCGAGGAGGGGCCGGAGCCCCGGCGGCGGCAAGCCGCGACGAAAGCGCGGCGCGAGAAGGACGCCGACACGCGCATGCTCGAAAAGAGCCTCGGCGATCTGCTTGGCCTCGCGGTCGAGATCGACCATCGCGGAACGAGCGGCGAGCTCCGGATCAAGTACCGGACGCTGGAACAGCTCGACGACATCTGCCGCCGGTTGCGGGGGTGAGGCGCGGTTTCGCCTTTGGCGAAACGAAACAGGCCGGTGGCCTGTTTCGAGCGACGAACGCCGGAGCGTAAGCGACGGCCGGAGAGAGGGGCACGCGGCGCGTTGGCGGGATGACCGTAACGATGGCCGTGTGGGCACGCGGCGCGATGCGGACGTACCCCTCACCCCATTCGCCTAACTCGCTGGCGCTCGCAAGGCTCATGGCCCTCTCCCACAAGGGGAGAGGGGAAGTCCCCCTTTTACTCCGCTCATTCCCGGGCCGGCTCTGCCGGCAACCGGGAATCCAGTCGACGTTTCCGCTGGTGTTCGTCGGGCGTGGAAACACCATCGCAGAGGGCTGAATCGCCCGATCGTCGGCTGGATTCCTGCTTGCGCGGGAATGAGCGGTGGGAGGCGCCGCCTCTCGAGCAGGTGGTGTGGCGCTATCCGCGTTTCGGCGCCAGCGCGGCGACGAGGTGGAGCGTTTCGCCGACGATCGCATCGGCGAGGTTGCCGTTGCGGCGCGAATCGAGGACGGCGGCGTCGAGCATGGACAGCGCGCGCTCGATGCGCGCCGGCGCCCAGCGCTCGACCTGGCGGGCGACGGCGGTCTGGCGCGCGAACGGATAGATCGGCGGGATGGCGCTCTTCACCGCGGCGTCGGGGCTGCTGCCCTGATCGACCGCGGCGCGCGCCTTCTCCAGAAAATTGAAATGGCGCTGGGCGGCGCCGGCGATGACGAAGCCCGGGGTGCCGGATGAGACCAGCCGGCGATAGCCGCGATCGAGTGCGGGGGAATCGCCGGCGGCGAGCGCGTCGATCGTCTCGTCGAGCGCCGAGGCGCCGCCATCGCCGATGAGCGCGCGCACGTCATCGGCGGTGATGCCGGGCGAGCCGATGGCGTAGAGGCAGAGCTTCTGCACCTCGGCGCGGCTGAGCAGGCGGTCGCTGCCGATGAGATTCTTCAGCAACTCGCGCGCATCAGGCGCGATGGTGACGCC
>CAYOUO010000173.1:0-2732 GCA_964407155.1 uncultured Hyphomicrobiales bacterium
CACGCCGCGTTTCCCGGAGCGCATTCGCGAACACAGCGGCGACTGCTTCGCCGCGATCCGCGAAAAGGACCTGGTGGTCCATCACCCTTATGAATCCTTCGACGTGGTCGTCCAGTTCCTGCGCCAGGCGGCCTCCGACCCGGACGTGGTCGCCATCAAGCAGACGCTCTACCGAACCTCGAACGATACGCCGATCGTGCGCGCGCTGGCCGAAGCGGCGGAGGCGGGCAAGACCGTCACCGCGGTGGTCGAGCTGAAAGCGCGCTTCGACGAGGCCGCGAACATTCGCTGGGCGCGCGATCTTGAACGCGCCGGCGTGCAGGTCGTGTACGGCTTCATTGAGTTGAAGACCCACGCCAAGCTGTCGCTGGTCGTGCGCCGCGAGGCCGGGCAGCTTGCCAGCTACGTCCACATCGGCACCGGCAACTATCACCCGGTCACTGCTCGCATCTACACCGACCTGTCGTTCTTCTCGGCCGATCCGGCGATCGCGCGCGACGTCGGCCGCATCTTCAACTACATCACCGGCTATTCCGAGCCGGCGAAGCTCGAGCGCATGGCGGTTTCGCCGCTCACGCTCCGTGCCCGCATTCTCGAGCTCATTGCCGCCGAGGTGGGGCATGCCAAGGCCGGGCGGCCGGCGCAGATCTGGATGAAGCTGAACGCGCTGGTCGATCCCCAGATCATCGACGCGCTGTACGATGCGAGCCAGGCCGGGGTGGAGATCGATCTGGTCGTGCGCGGCATCTGCTGCCTCAGGCCGGGGATCGCCGGCCTGTCGGAGCGAATCCGCGTCAAATCGATCGTCGGCCGGTTTCTCGAGCACGCGCGCAACTTCTGCTTCGGCAACGGCGTCGGCCTGCCGACCGACGAGGCGATGGTCTATATCGGCTCGGCCGACATGATGCCGCGCAATCTCGATCGCCGCGTGGAGGCGTTGACGCCCATTCTCAATCCGACCGTGCACGAGCAGATCCTCGGGCAGATCATGGTCGCCAACCTCTCCGACAATCAGCAGAGCTGGCGCGTGCTTCCCAACGGAAGCTCGGAGAGGATCAAGGTCGCGAAGGGCGAAGCCCCCTTCAATGCGCACGAATATTTCATGACCAATCCGAGCCTGTCGGGACGCGGCAAGTCGCTGAAGACAGACCGGCCGAAGTCGTTGCGGCGTCGCTCCAAGGATGCCTGAAAAGTCGCGTAAGCCAGCGGCAGGCGAAGCGGGCGTCAACGAGGATGCCCCGGGCCGGGTTTTCAACGGCGGCCCGGTCGCCATCGTCGACATCGGCTCCAACTCGGTGCGGCTCGTCGTCTACGAGCATCTCGGGCGCGCCGCCACGCCGCTGTTCAACGAAAAGGAACTGTGCGGGCTCGGGCGCGGCGTTGCCTCGCGCGGGCGTCTCGATCCCGAGGCGATCGCCACCGCGCTCACCGCCATCCGGAGATTCGCGGCGCTCTGCGAACAGATGCACGTCGCTTCGCTGCACGTGCTGGCGACGGCGGCCGTGCGCGAGGCCTCGAACGGCAGCGACTTCATCGCCTCCGTCCAGGCGATCACCAAGGTCGCGGTGGCGACCCTGTCGGGCGCCGAGGAGGCGCGCCTTTCGGCGCTCGGCGTCATTTCCGGCTTTCACAGGCCCGACGGCATCGCCGGCGATCTCGGCGGCGGCAGCCTCGAGGTGGTCGATGTTGCCGGCTCGCGCATCGGCGAGGGCGAGACGTTCCCGCTCGGCGGCATCCGGCTCGAGGAGGCCGCCGACCGCTCCCCGAAGAAGGCGGAAAAGATTGCCGCCGAGGCGCTGGCGGCCTCGTCGGTTCTCGCGAAGGGGAAGGGCCGCGTCTTCTACGCCATCGGCGGCACGTGGCGCTCGCTGGCGCGGCTGCACATGCGGCAGAAGGGCTATCCCCTGCATGTGATGCACCACTATGCGATGGATCCGGCGGAGGCGGACGATTTCTGCCGCATGATCGTGCGCCGCGACATCGAATCGATCGATCTGATCGAGGTTGTTTCCCGTAACCGACGGGCGCTGCTGCCCTACGGCGCGGTGGTGCTCGGCAGCGTCATCAAGGCGATGCAGCCGTCGTCGATCGTCATGTCGGCGCTCGGTCTGCGCGAGGGGCTGCTCTACGACCTGCTCGATCCGAAGGAGAGGGCGCGCGATCCGCTTCTGGTGGCGTGCGATGAGCTGTCCTATCTGCGCTCGCGCTCGCCACGTCACGTGCGCGAGCTCGGTCCGTGGTCGGACATGGCCTTCAAGGCGGTGGGCATCGACGAGACGCCGGAAGAGCAGCGCCTGCGCTACGCGGCCTGCCTGCTCGCCGACATCCACTGGCGTGCGCATCCCGAGTATCGCGGCGAGCAGAGCTTCAACATCATCGCCAACGCGACCTTCATCGGTCTCGACCATCCGGGGCGCGCGTATCTCGCGCTCGCCAATTTCTACCGGCACGAGGGCCTGATCGACGACGCCCTGTCGCCGCGCATTCGCGAGCTTGCCTCGACACGCCTGATCGAGCGGGCGCGCGCGCTCGGGGCGACGCTGCGGGTGGCGCACCTCATTTCGGGGGCAATGCCCGACGTGGTCGTGCGCACCCGCCTGGAGCAGCGCGGCAAGACGCTGACGCTGGTGCTGCAATCCGATCTCGCGCCGCTCGGCGGCGCCCGGGTGCTGCGGCGCCTTTCGCAGCTGGCGAAGCTCGCCGGGCTCGAAGGCGCGCTCGCCATCGAGTGA
>CAYOUO010000174.1:0-3087 GCA_964407155.1 uncultured Hyphomicrobiales bacterium
TTCTTCGCCGCCTCGCCTTCCGCGGCGGTCGCGTAGCCGTTCTCGACCATGCGGTCGATCACCCAGTTGCGGCGGTCGAGCGCGCGCTCCGGATAAAGGAACGGATTGTAGTTGTTCGGGCCCTTGGGCAGGGCCGCGAGATATGCCATCTGCGCCAGCGACAGCTCATGCACCGACTTGTCGAAGTAGGTCAGCGCCGCCGCGGCCACGCCGTAGGAGTTCAGTCCGAGGAAGATTTCGTTGAGGTAGAGCTCGAGGATCTTGTCCTTCGAGTAGGTCTGCTCGATGCGCAGCGACAGGATCGCTTCCTTGATCTTGCGGTCCCATGTCTGGTCGAGCGTGAGCAGGAAGTTGCGCGCCACCTGCTGCGTGATCGTCGAGGCGCCGACCAGCCGCCCGCCGCGGTGCGTGAAGTTGGTCAGCACCGCGCGCGCGATGCCGGCGTAGTCGAGGCCCGAATGCTCGTAGAAATTCTTGTCCTCGGCCGAGATGAACGCCTGCTTGATGCGGTCGGGGATCGCCTGGATCGGCAGGTAGAGCCGCCGCTGGTCGGCATATTCGGCGAGGAGCTGACCGTTGCCGGCGTGGATGCGGGTCATCACCGGCGGCTCGTACTTGGCGAGCACGTCGTAGTTCGGCAAATCCTTCGTCAGCGAAGAGACGTACCAGGCAGCGCCAGCGGCGGCGGCAAGAAAGAGCACGGCACAAATCCCGAAGAGGTAGCCGAAGAGCCTTAGTATCATATCGTGTCCACATTCCGGCCGCGCCGCCCGCGTGCCGCTACACGGCAGAATCCGCTCCGCGGGTCGGCGACCCGCACACCCGGCTGGTCTGGCTTATGCTGAACCCTTTGTGGAGAAACTAGGGCGTCGGCAGTCAGCCGCCTTGTACGCGGATCCTCGTGCCTTTTCAGCAACAATCCGGCTCAGGGTTCGGCGCCCGAAGCGAACGTCGCCGCCGTCTCTTTCTGGAAATAGCCGTCGATCGCCGCGACCATCGAATCGGCGACCTTCGCCTGCCAGTCGGGCGAGGTCAGTTCCTTCTCGTCCTCGTGGTTGGAAATGTAGCCGAGCTCGATCAGCGCCGAGGGCACGTCGGGCGCCTCCAGCACCTTGAAGCTCGCCTGCTGGTGCGGAACCTTGAACATCATCGTCGTCCGGCCGAGGTGGCGCACCAGCGCCTGCGCGAAGGCGACGCCGAAGTTGCGCGTTTCGCGCTGCGTGAGGTCGAGCAGGATGTCCTTCACCTGGTCGGAGTCTTCCGCCTTCACGTCGATGCCGGCGAGTGCGTCCGACTGGTTTTCACTGTCGGCGAGCGCCGCCGCCATCTTGTCGGAAGCAGCATCGGAGACGGTGTAGACGATCGTTCCGCGCACGACGCCGGTCGGAAACGAGTTGACGTGGACGGAGAGAAACAGCGCCGCGTGCTGGTCGCGCGCCATCTTCACGCGGTCGCCGAGCGACACGTAGGTGTCGTCGGTGCGCGTGAAGGCGACGCGGTAGCGGTTGGTCGCGGTCAGCTTGTCGCCGAGCACCTTGGCGAACGCCAGCACGACGTCCTTCTCGAGCACGCCGTCACTGCCGCGCGTGCCCGAATCGATGCCGCCATGGCCGGGGTCGAGCACCACCAGCGGCTTGCCGTTGTCGCCGGAAGTCTCCGCCGCCGCGGCGCTGGTATCCGGCGCCGCCGCGTGGCTCTGCCGGTACGACTGCACCGCCGCCAGGAACTTGTCGCGCGTGGTCGGCACGAGAGCGACCACCAGCCGCGCCGGCTGGCCATCGGCGGGCGGCACCACGAACTGCTTGTCGATCGCGACCGGCCCGGTCACGTCAATCACGATGCGCGATTTGCCCGCCGAGATGACGCCGTAGCGGAACGCCGAGATCAGCGCCCTGCCCTCGCTGCCGGCGCCGTCGGGCAGCACGAAGTGCACCTCGGGCAGGTCGATGACGATGCGGTAGGGGTCGGCGAGCGCGAAGACCGCCGCATCGAGCGGCGCGGACGTATCCACGACGAACCGCACCCGGCTGTCGTCGCCGACGACGCGCGCATCGAGCACGTAGGGCATGGCCGCGGACGTCGCCGGCATGGGCGCTGCTGCCGCCCCTGCCCCATCGGTCGCCGGCACAGCCGCGTTGCCGCCGGCGGCATCGCCCGCGGCTGCGGCCGCCATGGCGCTGCCGGCAAGCACGGCGCCGGCGAAGGCGGCAAGCCTGAATGCGGCCCAGATTTTCATCAACCTCGTCCCGGACGCTGCAAACCAGGCGCAGCCGCCCCTCCGCCCTTCATAGAGGATGGCGGACGAGAGGTTAACCGCTTCCTGCCGGTCGTGGGGATTGTGCCCGGATTTCGGCGCACCTGACTGAAGAAGCAAGGAATTCCGAGGATTCCCTCGCATCTTGCCAAGACTCGCCCCGCCCCCTACAACACCGCTTACGGAATTCATTTCCGTCCGCTGGCTCCTCGGGTTCGAGGCGGTCACCAACACTCGCTTCCCGAGTATCCGGAGCGAGGCGGGCGGAGATGGTTCGGGTTTGGCCTCTGGCTTGCGCCATTTTATCGGCGCGTTGGCGAGGTCGAATTCCGGAATCCGCCGGCGCGGCGCCCACCCCGGGTCCGCTGCCGAAAGGCCGGGGTGTGTATCGTCCTCCGGCCGCTCGCGACATGACAAACGAAACGGCGCGCCCATGCCCGGCACATCGCCATACGCCCAGATTATCGCCGCACCGGCAACGGTCGGCGCGGGCGTCGTGGCCTGTCCGGCACCGCGCGCCATCCCTTCCCTCTCACATGAGCCGACGGCCTGCGCCGTCCCGGTCTCGAAGCGCGTTGCGCTGACCGGGCATCACCGCGGGCGTTGGCGGAGACACCAGTTCCATGCCGAACAAGATGCTCATCGATGCCGCCCACCCGGAGGAGACGCGCGTCGTCGTCCTCCACGGCAATCGCGTCGAGGAATTCGACTTCGAGTCCGCCAGCCGTAAGCAGCTGCGCGGCAACATCTATCTTGCCAAGGTCACCCGGGTCGAGCCGTCGCTGCAGGCGGCGTTCGTCGATTACGGCGGGAACCGCCACGGCTTCCTCGCC
>CAYOUO010000175.1:0-3865 GCA_964407155.1 uncultured Hyphomicrobiales bacterium
CGCGGTGACCGGAGCGCGGGCCGGGATCGTGCGGCGGGTAAACCTGCCGGCGGGCGAGAAGGTGATCGCTTTCACCTTCGACCTTTGCCAGACGGTGAGCCCGATCGCCGGTTACGATGGCGCGGTGGTCGATTGCCTGCGTGCCAACCAGGTCGCGGCGACTTTCTTTCCGGCCGGGCGCTGGCTGCTGACCCACCGTGAGCGGGCGGCGCAGCTCGCGGCGGACCCGCTGTTCGTGCTCGGCAACCACAGCTTCGACCACCCCGACCTGCACTTTGCCGCGGCAGAAAAGATCGCCACCGAAGTGCTTTTGACTGAAACCGCGCTCGCCAGTACGCGCGCCGCGGCGGCGAACGCGTGCGGCACGGCGCGGCCGGCTTCCATGCGCCTGTTCCGCTTTCCGTACGGATCGTGCGAGGCTGGCGGCGCGGCGACGGTGAACGGGCTGGGCTCGGTCATTATCCAGTGGGACACCGTCTCGGGCGATCCCGACGGCCCGAGCGCGACGGCGATCGAATCGAACGTGATGCGCACGCTGAAGCCCGGCTCGATCGTCGTCATGCACGCCAACGGCCGCGGCACCCACACCGCCGAGGCGCTCGCCTCGATCATTCCGAAGCTCCGGGCCAGGGGCTACCGCTTCGCGACCGTGCCGGAGCTGCTGGCGATGGGGACGCCTGAGGCCGCGACCGAGTGCTACATCACCAAGCCGGGCGACACGCTACGCTACGACGACAAGCTCGCGCACAGGACACCGGGCAAGGCCCCCGTTCCGCCCGCAACTTGACTCGCGGCGGCGCCGGCTCTCAATCCCCGAACAGGAAGAAAAGGGAGGGGGCGCGATGAAACTGCCGCAGTTTCCGGTCGGGGGCGGGTGCCAGTGCGGGGCGGTGCGCTTTCAGCTCACCGCCGGTCCGCTCGGCGTCTACAACTGCCACTGCAAGGATTGCCAACGCACCAGCGGCGCGACACACACCATCTCGGTCATCATGAAGCGCGAGGACGTGCGCTTCACCGGCGGCCCGACGCACACCTTCGACAAGTCTGCCGACAGCGGGCGCATCGTGCGGATGCATGGCTGCCTGACGTGCGGCACTAAGGTCTACAACGAACCGCTGGCTTCGCCGCACATGCTGGTCATGAAGGCCGGAACGCTCGACGACATGAGCTGGGCGCGGCCGATCGGCAATATCTGGACGGCGAGCCGCGCGCCGTGGGCCGAGATCGAACCGGACGTGCCGAACTTCCCCGGCCAGCCGCCGAGCCGCGACGCCCTGTTCGAGGCATGGGCGAAGGCGGTCACGGAGGGTTAGGAGCACGCCGCCCGGCTTGACACCGTTGCCCGTCCAAGGCTCAAAGGCCAGCCAAGCGAATCCCGGCGTTTCTCAACCGGGAGAGGACGCACAAAGGCGTGGGACGGGCGCAGGGATGACGGTCGCGTTAATTTTTACCCGCCAGGGCAGCCCCGCGGGCGGCAAGGGCCAGGCGCGCGCCGCCACCATCTTCGAGGCGAAGGCCGTCTTCGAGACGGTCGACGAGGCGCTCGGCGACAAGCTCTCGGACATCATCTTCAACGGATCGCTGGAGACGTTGACGCTGACCGAGAACGCGCAGCCGGCGCTGATGGCGGTCAGTCTGGCGACGGTGCGCGTGCTCGAGGCGCGGGGTCTCTCGATCCACGGGCACGTCGCCTACGTCGCCGGCCATTCGCTCGGTGAGTATTCGGCACTGGCGGCAGCGGGCAGCATCACGGTTGCCGACGCCGCGCGCCTGCTGAGAGCGCGTGGCCGCGCGATGCAGGCGGCCGTGCCGGTCGGGCTCGGCGCGATGGCGGCTCTCATCGGGATCGAGCTGCCGCAGGCGCAAGAGATAGCGAGCGAAGCGGCACAGGGGCAGATCTGCTCGGCCGCGAACGATAACGGCGGCGGGCAGGTCGTCATCTCCGGGCACAAGGCGGCGGTGGAGCGGGCCATAGAGATCGCCAAGGCGAAGGGGGTAAAGCGCGCGATGCTTTTGCCCGTGAGCGCGCCGTTTCATTCCGCGCTGATGGCGCCGGCAGCCAGCGTCATGGAAGATGCGCTCGCCAAGATCGCGATCAAGCCGCCGGACGTACCGGTGGTCGCCAACGTGCTGGCGAAGCCGATCAGCGAGCCGGAAGAAATCCGCAGGCGCCTGGTGGAGCAGGTGACCGGCGTGGTGCGCTGGCGCGAATCCATGACGTGGATGGGAGAGGCGGGCGTGAACACGTTCGTCGAGGTCGGCGCCGGCAAGGTGCTGTCCGGGCTCGCCAGGCGGATCGTCGACGGCGCTGAGACGCTGAGCGTCGGCACGCCGCAGGACGTCGACGCGGCAGTGGCGAAACTGGCCTGAGTTAGCGCGGGAGGGACGGGATCATGTTCGAGCTTACGGGAAAGCGGGCTCTCGTCACCGGCGCCAGCGGCGCCATCGGCGGGGCGATCGCCCGCGCCTTTCACAGGCAGGGCGCGATCGTCGCCCTGTCCGGCACCAAGCGGGAAGCCCTCGAGAAACTGGCCGGCGAACTCGGTGCAAATGCCTTCGTCGTGCCCTGCAACCTCGCCGACAGGGAGGCGGTCGAGAAGCTGGTGCCCGACGCCGAGGCGGCGTTGGGCGGCGAGGTCGACATTCTGGTCAACAATGCCGGCATGACGAAGGACATGCTCTTCGCGCGCATGTCCGACGAGGACTGGCAGGCAGTGCTCGACGTCAACCTGACCGCAGCGTTCCGCCTTTCGCGCGCGGTCCTGCGCGGCATGATGCGCCGGCGCACCGGGCGCATCATCTCGATCACGTCGGTCGTCGGCCATGTCGGCAATCCTGGCCAGGCGAACTATTCCGCCTCGAAGGCCGGGCTCGCCGCGATGACGCGCTCGCTGGCGGCCGAGATCGCCAGCCGCGGAATCACGGTCAACTGCGTCGCGCCGGGGTTCACGGCATCGGCGATGACCGACGCGCTGAACGAAAAGCAGAAGGCGGCGATCATGGAGCGGGTGCCGGTGCGGCGGCTCGGCACGCCGGATGAGGTGGCGGGCGCCGTGGTCTATCTCGCATCGGAAGAGGCGGCGTACGTGACCGGCCAGACGATCCACGTCAATGGCGGCATGGCCATGATTTGACACGAGGATTTCGGGCCGCTGCGCGGGCGCGGAGCGGGCTTGCGGGGCCGCCGGAGGCCGTCTGGCAATGCCCTGGAAAGTATGTTACGAGGCAAGCGAACTGCCGGTGCCGGCAGAAGGTTTTCCGGCCGGGCGTGACGGCAGAACTGCACCGATGTTCCTGAGTCCTTTCCTCCGGTTTCGTGCAGGAGCCGCTAACCGATCGCCTGCGGGACAAGAGCTTTCCCGGGACGATCACAAGCTGAGGCAATTTTGGGGTTCATATGAGCGATATCGGTGATCGGGTTAAGAAGATCGTGGTCGAGCACCTCGGCGTCGACGCTGACAAGGTGACCGATGGGGCGAGCTTCATCGACGACCTCGGCGCTGACAGTCTCGATACGGTCGAGCTGGTCATGGCGTTCGAGGAAGAGTTCGGTGTGGAGATTCCCGACGATGCGGCCGAGACGATCCTGACCGTCGGCGACGCGATCAGCTTCCTGGAAAAGAACACTGCCTGAGGCGGTGGGCGGGACGGGCTCGATCCCGGAGATACCGGGGCGAGCCGGCGCAACGATGCCGGGAAACGCGACATGAGACGGGTGGTCGTCACGGGGCTGGGCATGGTGACGCCGCTCGGTTGCGGCGTCGAGACAACCTGGTCCTCCCTTATCGGCAGCAAGAGCGGCGTTCGCCGCATCACCGAGTTCGAGGTTGACGATCTGGCCTGCCAGATCGCCGGGCGCATTCCG
>CAYOUO010000176.1:0-4844 GCA_964407155.1 uncultured Hyphomicrobiales bacterium
TATTGCCGGCAGGCCAGCGCTCCACGTTTGGCGCCCGCAGCGAATCTTCGTTGCGAATCAGTATATAACCCGCGCTGACTCGGCGGCCCAAACGGATTGTGGACGGAGTCAATTCTTCACAGGGAAAAAATCTCTAGACAGAGTCCGGAAGGACACACCTGCGCGACGCGTTCGTGTCGCGCCGGCCTCAGGGCGTGCGCTCGCCGAGCATGCCTTCCAGCGCCTCGATGCGCTTCTTCAGCGCCTCGTTCTCGGCCCGCGCCTGCGTTGCCATCTCGCGCACGACATCGAAATCCTCGCGCTTCACGAGGTCGAACTCGGCAACGATGCGCTCCATCTGGCTGCGGAAGACGCCTTCCGCCTCGCGCTTCACGCCCTGGGCG
Organism: uncultured Hyphomicrobiales bacterium; assembly: GCA_964407155.1. Taxonomy (GTDB): domain Bacteria; phylum Pseudomonadota; class Alphaproteobacteria; order Rhizobiales; family Kaistiaceae; genus DASZQY01. The sequence goes on from CAYOUO010000176.1 coordinate 384, forward strand.
ACGCTGGCCGCGTCGTTCATCAGGCGGGCCATCTCGTCGAGCAGGCGGTTCGAGGTCTGGGTCATGATCGTTGCACTCCGTGGCGGATACGGCGCCCGCCTGGATAATAATAATGGACCGGCACCGTGACGCCTTCAAGCAAGCGTCTGCCGCGCTTGACCCGGATGATCGCCCGGCGCAGGTTGCCGCGAGATTACCGCCCAGGCGGATTCACGTCCTTCAGAGGCTCCGCGTTGCCGTTTCTGGCGCTGCCCTTCCCGGCGATCGACCCGGTTCTGATTCATATCGGTCCCCTCGCCATACGCTGGTATGCGCTGGGCTATATCGCCGGCATCTTTTTCGGCTGGTGGTATTCGCGCCGGCTGGTCGCCAATCCCCGGCTGTGGGGTCCGGGCGGCGCGCCGCTCACCCCCACCGACATCGACGACTTTGTGGTGTGGGCAGCGATCGGCATCATCGCCGGCGGGCGCATCGGCTACATCCTGTTCTACGACCTGCCGCACTACCTTCGGAGCCCGCTCGACATCCTCGCCGTCTGGCATGGCGGCATGTCGTTCCACGGCGGCTTCCTCGGCACCATTCTCGCCATGGTGCTGTTCGCGCGCTCGCGGAAAATTCCGGCGTGGACGCTGATCGACGTCATCGCCCCCGGCGTACCCGTCGGCATCGGACTGGTCAGGCTCGCCAACTTCATCAACGGCGAATTGTGGGGACGGCCGACCGATGAGCCGTGGGGCATGCTGTTTCCGAATGCGCCCGACGGCGGCATGATCGCGCGCCACCCGAGCCAGCTCTACGAGGCGGGGCTGGAAGGGCTCGCGCTCTTCATCATTGTGCGGCTGCTGACGCATCGCTTCCACAAGCTGACGTCGCCGGCATTCGTCTCCGGCGCATTCGCAGCCGGCTATGGCGCCTTCCGCACCTTTTCGGAATTTTTTCGCGAACCGGACGTGCAGATCGGCTACCTGCCCGGCGGCCTGACCGAAGGCATGCTGCTCTCCATCCCCATGATCGTGGCCGGCGTCGCCGTCATGATCTGGGCGGCGCACCGCCATCCCGTCAGCTCGCCCAACCCGGCCAGCAACGCGTGACTCCACTGGGCGAAAAACTTGCCGGCCTGATCCGGGCGAACGGTCCGATGACGATCGCCGATTTCATGGCGCTCTGTTTGATCGATCCCGAGCACGGCTACTACATGCGCCGCGAGCCCTTCGGGCGGACCGGCGACTTCATCACGGCGCCCGAGATCAGCCAGATGTTCGGCGAACTGATCGGCCTGTGGGCGGTGGCGGTGTGGGAGATGATGGGCGGTCCACGCCAGTTCGTGTTCGCCGAGCTCGGGCCCGGACGCGGCACGCTGATGGCCGACATGCTGCGCACAGCGCGCGTCAAGCCGGAGTTCCTGAGGGCCGCGGACGTGCATCTGGTCGAGGTGAGCCCGCGCCTCACCGAAATCCAGAAGGCGGCGCTGGCCAAGACCGGGATCGCCGTCCACTGGCACGCCTCGCTCGCGGACCTGCCGCCGGGCCCGGCGATCATCATCGCCAACGAGTTCTTCGACGCGCTGCCGATCCGGCAGTTTCACTGGGGCGGCGGGCGGTGGAGCGAGCGCGTCGTGGGGCTGAACGAACGCGGCGAGCTCGCCTTCGGACTCGTGCCGGTGGAGCAGCGGGCCCCCGGCGTGCCGCTGCCGGATGGCGCCATCATCGAATCGTCGCCCGCCGGCAAGGCCGCGATGACGGCGATCGCCGAACGGCTGAAGCAGTTTGGCGGTGCGGCGCTCGTCATCGATTACGGCAATGCCCAGCCCGACCACGGCGACACCCTGCAGGCGGTGCGGGCGCACAAGTACGAGAACCCGCTGGCAGCGCCCGGCGAAGCCGACGTTACCGCGCACGTCGACTTCGCCGCACTGACGCGCGCGGCAACCGCGGCCGGTGCCGAGGCGCGCCCGGTGATGGGTCAGGGCGGCTTTCTGGTGCGGCTCGGGCTCGTCGACCGCGCCAAGGTGCTCGGGCGCGGCAAGGACCAGGCGACGCGCGACGCCATCGCGAAAGGCATGGAGCGTCTTGCCGCGCCGAAGGCGATGGGCACCCTGTTCAAGGTGCTGGCAGTCTCGTCGCCGGGGTTGAAGCTCCCCATATTCGATCCGATCGAAATCGGCGAGCGGCGATGACACCTTTTCTGACGGACCCGCGTCTGGCGGCATTGCCTGGTATTCGCCATGGCTTCTTTACGCGCGCCGGCGGCGTTTCCTCAGGCATCTACGCCAGCCTGAACTGCGGCGTTGGCTCCAAGGACGATCGCGCGCTGGTGCTGGAGAACCGCGGGCGAGCGATGGCGGCACTTGGCCTCGCGGCGGATCGACTGGCCACGCCTTATCAGGTGCACGGCATCAACACGGTCGTCGTCACCGCAGCGTGGGCGCCAGGCCAGGGACCGAAGGCCGATGCGGTCGTGACCGACCGGCCGGGGATAGCGCTCGGCATCGGCAGCGCCGACTGCGGGCCGATCCTCTTCGCCGACGCGGAAGCGCGCGTGATCGGCGCCGCCCACTCCGGCTGGCGCGGCGCGCTGGCAGGTGTCGGCGTCGCGTGCGTCGCGACGATGGAGACACTCGGGGCACGGCGCGAGCGGGTCGTCGCGGTGCTCGGCCCGACCCTCAGCCAGGCGAATTACGAGGTGGGTGCCGAGGTGCGCGCGCAGTTCATCGCCATCCCGCCGGGCAACGAGCGCTTCTTCCGTCCCTCCGCGCGGGCCGACCATTTCCTCTTCGATCTGCCGGCAGCGATCGTGGCGAGCCTTTCCGACGCCGGCATCCGCGGGACGAGCATGGACCTCTGCACCTACGCCGACCCCGAGCGCTTCTTTTCCTATCGCCGCGCCACCCATCGCAAGGAGGCCGACTACGGCCGGATGCTGTCGGCGATTGCGCTGGCCTGATGCGATCGGCATGGCAAAACCGCGGCGGGAACGGTAGAACAGGGCGCCGTCCGCAGCCACCCGGCATCCGAGGTTCGTTTCCGCGCCATGAACCGTCCCGCCCTCTCCCTCCCCGGCCTTTTTGTCCTGATCGCGGCCGTGATCGCGCTCAGCGCCTGTGTGCCAATCAAGGCGCCGGAGCTCGGGCCCGGGCCGCCCCCGATGCTGTCGCCGAAGCAGGCCAAGACGCTGGGGCCGGCGCCGGTCAAGGGCGCAACGGTGCGCTTCGCCTTTGCGCGCGTCACGGGCATGCCCGGCGACCTGCGTCTCGATCTCGAAGCCAGCCTGAAGAAGTACGCCGCGACCCGCGATCTCGCGATCGTGCCGGAGGACGACCCGAGCGCGACTTACCATGTGCGGGGGTACCTTTCGGCCGTGGGCGACGCCAGCGGCACGCTGCTCGTCTATGTCTGGGACATAACCGATCTCAACGGCACGCCGCGCTACCGCGTTTCCGGCCAGGAGGCGGCGGGAGGCAGCCAGACCGACCCCTGGGGCGGCATCAAGACGCCGCAGGTTGACGAGGCGGCCCGCGAAACGATCGACAAGCTGGCTGAATGGGTGAAGGGCTGATCGGCGAAGCACCCGTTTCGGGGGCTGACAATTTGCTGCGCGGCGGGTGGTTGCCACGCCCGCCGCCGCATTGCTACAACGCCGCGGTCCTTAGCCGGATTGCCGGATCAGACGCTGATTAAATTGGACCGGGATTTGCTCCCAGATTCTCCAGTTCCGCAATTTCGGACCGAAAAGCGGGATCCATTTCTTTTCCTGAAATTGCTCAAGCCGAGGCAGGCGGACTCGCCATGAAACTGGTCGCTGGAAACTCCAACCGGGCGCTTGCCGAAGCGATCGCCGGCTACCTCGAGATACCGCTCGCCAAATGCTCGGTCCGGCGCTTCGCCGATCAGGAAATCTTCGTCGAGATCCAGGAAAACGTGCGCGGCGAGGACGTGTTCGTCATCCAGTCGACGAGTTATCCGGCCAACGACCACCTGATGGAGCTGCTCATCATCATGGATGCAGCCCGGCGCTCCTCGGCGCGGCGCATCACGGCGGTGCTGCCCTATTTCGGCTACGCACGCCAGGACCGTCGCTCCGCCGGCCGCACACCGATCTCGGCCAAGCTGGTCGCCAATCTCATCACCCATTCCGGCGCCGACCGCGTGCTGACCCTCGATCTGCACGCCGGACAGATCCAGGGCTTCTTCGATATCCCGACCGACAACCTGTTCTCGGTGCCGGTGATGAGCCGCGACATCAAGGCCCATCACGACATCGCCAACGTCATGGTGGTCTCGCCCGACGTCGGCGGCGTGGTGCGTGCCCGGGCGCTCGCCAAGCGCATCGACGCGCCGCTCGCCATCGTCGACAAGCGGCGCGAGCGGCCCGGCGAGTCGGAGGTCATGAACATCATCGGCGACGTCAAAGGCCGGCACTGCATCCTGTTCGATGACATCGTCGACTCGGGCGGCACGCTCT
>CAYOUO010000177.1:0-6112 GCA_964407155.1 uncultured Hyphomicrobiales bacterium
GGACAGATCATCTACCGTGGCAAGGAATGCCACTTCCGCAGCATCAAGGACAGCGAACAGCTCGGGATCGTGATCATCCACCAGGAACTGGCGCTGGTGCCGATGCTGTCGATCGCTGAAAACATCTTCCTCGGCAACGAGCATGCCAGGGGCGGGATCATCGACTGGAATGCCAACGAAACGCGCGCCCGCGCTCTTCTGAAGAAGGTTGGTCTTTCGGAAGATCCGCGGACACTGATTACCAACATCGGCGTCGGCAAGCAGCAGCTGGTCGAGATTGCCAAGGCGCTCAGCAAGGAAGTGAAGCTGCTTATTCTGGACGAGCCGACCGCCAGTCTTTCAGAAAAGGACAGCCAGGCGCTGCTCGACCTCCTGCTCGAGTTCAAGCGCCAGGGTCTCACCTCGATCCTCATCTCCCACAAGCTGAGCGAAGTGAGACGGGTCGCCGACCACGTCACGGTTCTGCGCGACGGGCATACCGTCGAGACGCTCACGCGCGAGCACGGCAACGAGGATCGCATCATTACGCTGATGGTCGGCCGCTCCCTTTCCGATCGCTATCCGCCACGCGATCCGAAGATCGGCGACACCGTGTTCGAGGTGAAGAACTGGTCTGTCTATCATCCGCTGCACGCCGACCGGCAGGTGATCAAGGGCATCGACCTCAATGTGCGCAAGGGCGAGGTCGTCGGCATCGCCGGCCTCATGGGCGCCGGTCGCACCGAATTTGCGATGAGCCTTTTTGGCAGGTCATACGGCCGTCGCGTCTCGGGCGACGTGTTCCTCAACGGCAAGAAGATCGACACGTCGACCGTCGATCGTGCTGTGCAGCACGGCATCGCGTATGCGACCGAGGACCGCAAGACCTACGGCCTCAACCTGATCGACCACATTCGCAACAACATCTCGATCGCCAATCTCGGCGGCGTCTCGCGGCGCGGCGTGATCGACGACCTCAAGGAAATCGACGTCGCCAACGACTATCGCGGACGCACCAATATCCGTTCGTCCAGCGTACATCAGAAGACGGGCAATCTCTCCGGCGGCAACCAGCAGAAGGTGGTGCTCAGCAAGTGGCTGTTCGCCAACCCGCAGGTGCTCATTCTCGACGAGCCGACGCGCGGCATCGACGTCGGCGCCAAATACGAAATCTACACGATCATCGCGCGGCTCGCCGCCGAAGGGCGCGCGATCATCGTCATCTCGTCGGAGATGCCGGAGCTGCTCGGCATCTGCGACCGCATCTATGTGATGAACGAAGGGCGGATCGTCGGCGAGATGGCGGCTGCCGACGCCAGCCAGGAAAAGATCATGCGGGCGATCGTCAGGGGTGAGGGAAAAGCATCATGAGCACCGAGACTGCCTCCGACCTGCAGACCGAAGTCGGCCACGACGCATCGGCCGCGAAGCGCTTCGATGCCGTGACGATCCTCAACTACCTGCGCGACTACGGCCTCGTACTGGCGCTGATCGCGATCATGATCGTCTTCCAGTTGATGACCGACGGCACCCTGTTCAAGCCGGTCAACCTCAGCAACCTCGTGCAGCAGAACAGCTTCATCATCGTGATGGCGCTCGGCATGCTGCTGGTGATCGTCTCCGGCCATATCGACCTCAGCGTCGGCTCGGTCGCCGGCTTCATTGGCGCGCTGGTGGCGACGATGATGGTGATCTGGCCGCTCGGCATCTTGAGCAATCCGCTGGTCGCCTCGATCATCTGCCTGGTGGTCGGTGGAATCATCGGCGGAGCGCAGGGCTACTGGATCGCGTTTCACCGGATACCGAGCTTTATCGTCACGCTGGCCGGCATGCTGATCTTCCGCGGCCTCTGTCAGGCGCTGCTCGGCGGCGGCGCTTCGGTCGGCCCCCTGCCCGACGACTTCAAGGCGCTGAGCTCCGGGTTCCTGCCGGAAGTGATCGGCACCTACACGATCGTGCCGCCGGCGCTGAACGCCAACGGCCGCGAGATCATCGGCACCGGAATGGTGCTCCACCTCACCACGATCCTGATCGGCGTGGTCGGGGTGCTCGTCTTCGCCTACTTCGGCCTCCTTGCCCGCCGGACGCGCGAGCGCCACGGCCACGACAACGAGCCGTTCATCGTGTTCGTGGTGAAGACGGTGGTGATCGGCGCGATCGCCCTGTTCCTGACGTTCCAGTTCGCCAGCTACAAGGGCATGCCGGTCGTGCTGGTGGTGATGGCGGTGCTGATCGGCCTGTTCACGTTCGTCACCAACAAGACCACGATCGGCCGTCGGGTCTACGCCATGGGCGGCAACCTGAAGGCGGCACAGCTTTCTGGCATCAAGACCGACCGGCTGACGCTCATCGTGTTCATCAACATGGGCGTGCTGTCGGCGCTCGGCGGCCTCATCATCGCGGCGCGCCTCGGACAGGCGGTGCCGGCCGCCGGCCTCGGCAGCGAGCTCGACGTGATCGCGGCGGTATTCATCGGCGGCGCGTCGGCGATGGGCGGTGTCGGCCAGGTCGCCGGCTCGGTGATCGGCGGCTTCATCATGGGCGTGATGAACAACGGCATGTCGATCATTGGCGTCAACGTCGACTACCAGCAGGTGGTCAAGGGGCTGGTGCTGCTCGGCGCTGTCGTCTTCGACGTCTACAACAAGAACAAGGGCTGAGGCAGACCGCGCGCAGGTCCGGCGGAAGTGTATCAGTCCGCCTGAAGGATGAACGCAGCCGCCTGCATCTCGCGCCAGCGCAGATCGCGGGCCCGCATGGCGATTTCGTCCCGCCCCCACTGGCTGATCTGCCAGTCCTCGTCGACCAGCGCCGCGCGCCAGGCCTCCTCGGCGCCGAGAGAGCCGCGCGCCACGGCAAGCGCGATCACGGCCGATCCCGTGACGCTGGTAACGGTGGAGAGCGCCGCCAGCTCGAGGCTTTCGTAACCGCCGACGGCGCGCGCGATGGCCGCGGTCGCGACGTCGGGCTGCGGCACGTGCATGATGCCGGCGGCCAACACCAGCGGAGCGCCGAGTTCGCTCCGCGCCCATGCCACCAGCGGATCCCACGCGCGGGCCTGCGCGGCGGCAAGTTCGGCCGGCGCTTCGGCGCGATAGCAGATGAGATCGCTGCCGGCGTATTTCACGATTTCGGCGCGCACGCCGGCCGCCGCCTCGCCGACGTGATCGATGGCGGCGTTAACGATACGGGTGAACGGCATGGTCGACGGATCGATGCGCTCGCCCTGGCTGTCCCATTCGACCGCCAGGGCCGCGGCTATCGCGGCCGACGCCACGGCCAGCGGTCGGCGCGCGGGCGTGCGGACCAGTTTTCCGTCGAGGAACAGGGCATAACCGCTCTCGTGCGGTGCCGCTGCCGCGTTCTTGTAGAAGCGGCGGAGCAATTCCGGGCGCGCGAGACGCTGCGCGTCGCCGACGGGATCCTTCGGCTCGCTCATGGCGCAGCCAACATCCGTGATGGTGACAGGCACGGCACGATCAATCGCTCTCCGCTTCCTCTTTGGTGTCGCCGAGCGCGGCGTCGAAGCCGAGCAGGTTCCAGCTCTGCTGCATATGGGGCGGCAAAGGCGCAGTGACGTCGAGGGTGCCGACGCCGGAGGGATGCGGGATGACGATGCGGCGCGCGTGGAGGTGCAGCTTCTTCTGGATGCCGCCGGGAAAATCCCAACTGTCCTCCGCCTGAAAATATTTTGGGTCGCCGATGATGGGATGGCCGATGTGGGCGGCATGGGCGCGCAGCTGATGCGTGCGGCCGGTGACGGGACGCATGGAAAGCCAGGCCAGCTTCTGGCCGGCGGTTTCGACCACCGAATAAAGCGAGACGGCGTGGCTGGCATTGTCGGCGCCGTGGCGTGCGACGCGCCTGCGGTCGCCCTCCGGTGTGCCTTCCTTCGCCAGCCAGGTGGAAATGCGGCCCTGCTTCGGCTTCGGTACGCCCATGACGAGCGCCCAGTAGATCTTGCGGGTGGAACGGGCGCGAAACGATTCCGCCAGGCGCTGCGCCGCGAGGCGCGTTTTGGCGATGACGAGCACGCCGCTGGTGTCGCGATCGAGGCGATGGACGAGCCGCGGCTTCTGGCCCTTGCGGTCGCGCAACGCCTCGAGCATCGCATCGACGTGGCGGGTGAGTCCCGAGCCGCCCTGCACCGCGAGACCCGCCGGTTTGTTCAGCACCATCACCTCGTCGTCCTCGTAGAGCGTGATCGAACGAAGGAACGTAGCGTCGTCCGGACGGCCGCCGGATGGCGTCGTGCGCGGCGTGCGTCCGACCGCGGGCTCACGCCCTTCCGTCTCGCCGACGGAGCGCGCGCCGGTGTCGCGGCCTGCCGATGGCGGCGCGGCCGTGCGTTCGAGCGGCGGGACGCGCACGGATTGCCCGGGCTCCAGCCGCACGTTCGTCTTCACGCGACCGCCATCGACCCGGATCTGGCCTGAGCGCAGCAGTTTCTGCAGGTGGCCGAACGACAGATCCGGGAAATGCGTCCGGAACCAGCGGTCGAGCCGCATGCCGGCCTCGTCCGCGTCTACGGTTCTGGTTTCCGTGGCTGCCATATCAGTCGCTATGCGCCGGCTTGAGGATCGATGCCAGCCTATAGCATCCGGGCAGGGAACGAAGCGAGCCGGGCCGGTCTCGGCTAGACTGGCGCGACGACAACGGGGAGCGACGGCAGACATGGTGAAGCCGGGAGCGCAAACGGGGATGCCGGCCGCGATCTGGGTGCTCGGCTTCGTCTCCCTTTTCATGGACGTCTCGTCCGAGATGATCCACGCCTACCTTCCGCTGTTTCTGGTCAACGTGCTCGGCGCCTCGGCGCTTACGCTGGGCGCGATCGAAGGCATCGCGGAAGCGATCGCCTCCATCACCAAGATGTTCTCGGGCGCGCTTTCCGACCGCCTTGGACAGCGCAAACTGCTGACTGTGCTCGGTTACGGTCTGGCTGCCTTCACGAAGCCGGCTTTCCCGCTGGCAGGATCGATCGGCTGGGTAATGGCCGCGCGTTTCATCGACCGCGTCGGCAAGGGCGTGCGCGACGCACCGCGGGATGCGCTGATCGCCGACATCGCCCCGCCGGAACTGCGCGGCGCAAGCTACGGCCTGCGGCAATCGCTGGATACGGTCGGCGCCTTTGTCGGGCCGCTGCTTGCCATCGCGGTGATGGCGCTGAGCTCCGGCGACTACCGGGCCGTCTTCTGGGTGGCCGTGGCGCCGGCATTCACCGCGTTCGCGCTGATTGCCTTCGGCGTGCGCGAACCGGAGAAGAAGAGAGAAACATCATCGCAGCCGCGGCTGCGGCGGAAAGACCTCGCGCGGCTCGGAGCGCCTTTCTGGTGGGTCGTCGTCCTGTCGGCCATCTTCACGCTGGCGCGCTTCAGCGAAGCGTTCCTGATCCTGCGCGGACAGGCCGACGGGCTGCCGCTGACGCTGATCCCGCTGGTGATGGTGCTGATGAACATCGTCTACGCGCTGGCCGCCTACCCCGTCGGCATGCTCGCCGACCGCGTCGACCGCGTTTCAGTGCTGGAAATCGGCTTCGGCATTCTGATCGCAGCCGACCTCGCGCTGGGCTTCCTGCCCGGAATCCCGGGCCTGGCGCTCGGCGTGGCGCTCTGGGGACTCCAGCTTGGCTTCACGCAGGGCGTGTTTTCGGCCCTCATTGCCGATGCTGCGCCGCCGGAACTGCGCGGGACCGCATTCGGCGTGTTCAACCTCGTCAGCGGTGGCGTGCTGCTCGCCGCCAGCCTCGTGGCAGGCGGCCTGTGGGACCGGTTCGGGCCGATGGCGACTTTCGCCGGCGGGGCGGCGTTCACCCTTCTGGCCCTCGCCGGGCTGCAGTTGTGGCGGCGCAGGCCGGCTGCTCGCCCGCTCAGGTGAACGAGCGAACGATGGCGAAGCCGCCGAACAGACCGAGGATGCCGAGTCCGACCGAAGCGACAACGTAGATGACGGCGGGAAGGTAAGCATCCCGCTCCCAGAGCAGCGCCGTGTCGAGCGAAAAAGTCGAGAACGTCGTGAAGCCGCCGAGAATGCCGGTGGTGAGGAAGAGACGCGCGTGCTGCGACCACACCGCGCCGGCCTTGAAGGCGAACCACGCGGCGAGCAGCCCCATGACGAAGGAACCGACGACATTGAT